>JADGPY010000487.1 GCA_017882205.1 Chitinophagaceae bacterium | reverse complement strand
TACCGTTAGTATCATTGCCGTAATCATTCCTCCTTTCATAGTGATTATTTTAATTTTTTCTTTAATTATTAAGTGCACCCCCTGCAATCCATTTCGTTATTTTTTTAATATCACAATCATTTAATTTTCCGCCACTCTTGGGCATGGGCGTGTAACCAGGGGTGTGGTTGATAACACCAAGCAAAAGATTATTCGCGCTGGTGGCAACATTTCTTACCGGACCATAGGCATCCAGCTTAATATTTCCAGCAGGTACGGGCCCACTGTGGCATCCATAGCAAACTGACTCAAGTATAGGTTTCACGCTGCCACTGTAAGTTGCAACAGAAGAGCTGTCACATGGTGCTGGTAGCACCAGGAGATCTTTATTATCATAATAGCATCCCGATTGAGAAAAGACTATTAATGAAATAAAGACAATCGTAAAATACTTCATGAGGTTCTTCATTTATCAGTTATTGGGAGCGCCTGCGGCTACCCATTTTTTTATCTGGGTGATATTGCAGGCAGACAACATCGGTAAATTTAAGGGCATCCAGCTAGTGATACCTGGATCGTGGGTCACCACTTTAACCAAAAGGCCATTTATTGCTATTGTATGAAGGGGATCATAGGATGTTAAATCCCATCCATTGGGTGGCGTAGGCGGGCGGTGGCAAGAAATACAAATATTCAAAATCGGTTTTATATTAGCGGTATAAGCAAATAGGTTAGAATCGGATGGGCTTGCACAACCACATTGGGTGGTATTTTGAGCTCCCTGATTAATCCACCTGCCAATCCAACTTTTTTCATTATCATTTAGCTGGAGTGTTCCCAGTGGAGGCATATGACGAAGATGATTAAAGGTTGTGTCGAAGCTTTCAAATACTTTACTACTTGTTGCATTGAAAGGGTTCACATCTTTGAGCATAATGTGGTCATAAGAATCAAGCCAATAGCCGTTTGCCTGCGTAACAGCATCATGGCAACCCGAAGTTGCACATTTAGCCTGGAAAATTGGTAATATGTCCGTTGTGAAACAAAAACTACTACCTGAATTGATGTTTCCAATAACAGTCTGATCAGCCGTGGGAGGAAGGTGCCTGCATGCGTAGAATACAATACTACTGACCAATATTATTAAAATCAGCCCCTTTCTCATGTAAGTTTATTTTACCTGTTGGCACCTGTTTATGATCACATCCATATTATACCCTGTACAAAAACCACGAACACATACCTTATCACCAGGTTTGGCATTTGAGATCAAATTGCCTTTATCCATTATGCATTTAACACCAAACATTTCGTCCCCACTGTTTAAAACGTAATATTTCTCTCCATCAGTATCCTGGCCAGTATCTTTTATTTCACCAGTTACCTCCACTGCTTTACTATCGACAGTTTCAGGAACATATTTTTTTTGTGCATCAGCTTCGTTTATGCTAAAATCATGAAATAACTGGATGGCCGTTACCTTAACAGCATCACCTTCCAGTGCATCTTTAAATGGCTTGTTCCACTTCATCCACCCTATATATGCACCAATGCAAATAATAATAACAATTGAAAGCCATATTATCCTCCTTTTGCTCATACAGCTAAATTATTCAAATTCAAAGTGTTTTAGTGTAACAACTAGCAGAACAGGAATAAAATACGTTTGAACGGGTTAAAGGGTTGCTGAATCAGCGAACATAATTTTCTATCAATATCCTGTTTGATATACTTCTGGCCAGGGTCATTTCGTCTGCATACTCCAGTTCACCCCCAAAAGCGATGCCTCTTGCAATAGTGGTGATCTTTACGGGAATGCCTTTCAGCTTTTTTGTAATATAGTAGATAGTAGTATCACCCTGTATATTTGGGCTTAGGGCAAAAATGATCTCTATTGGTTTTTCAATGGTGATCCTGGAGATCAACGAATCAATCTGCAGTTGGTCTGGCCCAATTCCATCCAAAGGAGAAATGATCCCTCCCAATACATGATAAATACCGTTGTACTGTTGTGTGCTTTCAATAGCAATCACATCGCGGATATTTTCGACAACACATATCATCTCGTGGTTACGGGATGAATTGGAACAGATATTACACAATTCTTTATCGGATATATTGTGACAGCGTGAGCAAAATTTTATCTCTGCCCTCATCTTTTCAATGGCAGCACTAAAATTCTTTACTTCGCTGATATCTTTTTTTATTAGATGCAATACTAGGCGCAATGCTGTTTTCTTTCCAATACCCGGGAGTTTTGCAAATTCATTTACTGCATTTTCCAATAAAGAAGAAGAGAAGATCATTAGCGTTTACAGTATTATTGTTCGTTTTTAATTAGTTTGTTTAAGTTCTCAGGTAATCTAACTTTTTTAAAGCCATTAAGAACTAAAAATGAATATCGTACTCGTTGTCCCAATTACCTTTCACTGGTATTTTCTGTGTAATTGACAACACTTTCTCCGGTTGCTTCTTTTGGGCAAAATTACCCGGATCCCACACACCATTATTATTTTCATCATCTAATATCCTCAATTCATATTCTCCTGGCACAAATAATTTTTGCGTCCACTGAGTAGAGGTTAGGGGGGATGACAAAACTACTTCATCAGCACTTACAAATTGAAGTACCGGGTTTTTAAACTTGGGCATACCTGGAAAGTTTAAGGTTAGGATTCCATAATCATCCTCTTTCTTGGTTTTAAATCTAAGCGTATCCGACTTGGTTAACTTATTTCCTGAAGTATCAGACAGTTCTTTAGATATGATGAGTTTATAATCTTCGTTTTCTTTCCATTGTTTTTGAATAGTGACCTTTTTCCCCGTACTGTCTATGGTGATCTTAGCATCTGGGTCTATGTGGTTCAGTGTATCTGTAAGCTGCAGCTTTTGATTATCAAAATTTTTCAATGGCTTATTAAACACAATGATTAGGTTATTCAGTAGATCTTGCTTGTCGGCTTGAATCTTACTGGTATATTTTAATTTCTTGTCAACTGCCCCGGGCGGTTTATCAGCTATTTTAGCTTTTTGCTCAACATAAGCGGAGAGGTTTACTTGCTTTGTATTGCTATTAACAATTACGGGGCTATCTGCAAACGCAAATAATTTATTCTTATCGTCATAAATGTGACCTCCACCTTGATCCTCCAGCGCGTAAACTTTGTATACACCGGGAGCTAAGTTTCGAAAGATAAAATTTCCTGTCCCCGTAAGGCGTGCGATGTAATTTGGTTTTAGTTTTTGTACTGCTGAGTCAGTAAGATTTTTATAAAGAAGAACGATAAGGTTACTATCTATCTTCCCGGTTTCTGCACGTTCAACATGACCAGAAAATTCCATTGAATCTATCACAGGTCCGGTAGAAAAAACATACTTGAAGTCTTTTAATATATTTCCTTCATTGAGGTCCCTGATGGCATCTCCGAGGTTTATAGTATAGGTGGTATTTCGCTCTAAGGTATCATTCAACTTTATAGTAACCGTTCTTAGTTTCCAGGGAATATCTGGATCCTTTTTTGGAGATGGGGAGACTAGTAAGTTCTGGCGAAGTTGATCGATCTGGACAAATTCATCAAAATATAGTGTAATCCGGTTACCTGTAAAATTAGTAGTTCCTTGTTTGGGTACAGCATTTATCAATCGTGGTGGCAAGGTATCCCTCAATCCACCAGTAGGCGCCATGATCTGTCCACAGCCTGAAAAAAACACCTGGATATTTGCTATGAAAATAAACGCCAATAAAAGAATAAGAAGTCGTCTCATGTTGAAGATGCAAATTTAAGGCTTTAATCCCAAGGCTTTGGCTTAGCGATTGTAGATTGAAATTAGCCTAAAGCCCAAAATTATCGATGGCAGCCTCTTCTGATTCCTCTTCTTCCACATCATG
>JADGPY010000486.1 GCA_017882205.1 Chitinophagaceae bacterium | reverse complement strand
TTATTCCTGAAAAAAAGAAACTGGTTATAATAATTAAGATCAAACCTAACCCTGTCATATTATATCTGTTTTAACAGGTTCAATAAATAACCTCCCAGGCCACTTAAAAGTGAAACGATCACTATGATGGAAATGAATATCACACCGTATAATATATAATATCGCATATTCCCATTTTGAATAAACCTCACATATGACATGACTTTATTAATGATTTTCAAAGGAATGTCAATAAAAGCAGCTTCAGTTTTATCGTAGGGGTGTGTTTGTGACTGGATAGGTTTTGAAAAGACACCCTCAATATCGTCTTCTTTTTTATTCATCTGAAGCACGGGCCCTATAAGTTTTCTATAACTACGAACATATGAACTGGCAGTATATTGCATTTTACTGTTTGGTGCACTATATCCGCAACCCCAGGTAGGGGTAATGACCAATTTTTTGTTTCGGTTAAGAAAGCGTTTAATGGCCCATATGATTGCAATAGCAAGTAAAAAAGCCCAGGCTACAAGGCTGACTGACTGAAGACTACTTGCCATCATTGTTTCCGGAACACCGTCGCTGAAACCTGATGTAAATAAACCGACAGGTTTTATTAAAAGCCTGATAAATAATTGTGGGAATAAACCGATAACCAAAATAAAAAGAACAATAAGGTACCCGGGAAATAACTTAGACGGTTCAGCTTCTTTTATTTCATGTTCAAAGTGGTTTCGTTCCTGCCCAAGAAAAATAATCCCAAACGCCTTAGTGAAGCATAATAGAGCCAATCCGCCAATAAGGACAAGTGCTGCAATCGAAATAATAAATATAGTTGTCAGCGAAAGTGATCCCAGATGGATGCCTTCAAAAAATCCCAGGTATATAAGGAATTCAGAAATAAACCCGTTAAAAGGTGGCAGACCGCATATTGCAATTGCTGCGATAAGAAACAGAATGGCTGTCTGAGGCAATTTTTTAATCAAGCCCCCCATGCTGTCTATATTCAGGGTATGGATAGCCTGATATATTGTTCCCGCCCCATAAAACAATAATGATTTGAATAGCGAATGGTTGAGGGTATGCAATAAAGCACCGGCAAAACCGGCAAATGCCAGGTATGGATTTTTTATTCCTGTGCCAATAGCTCCAAGCCCAATGCCCATTCCTATTATACCAATGTTTTCAATACTGTGATAGGCTAAAAGTTTTTTCAGGTTATGCTGAACGATAGCCAGTATTACACCGTAAACCCCTGATAAAATCGAAAAAAACAGTATTATATATCCTATGATCAGGTAATTCTGGTTCATCAGAAGGAGCATCCGCAGCATACCGAAAATGCCAAGCTTGATCATTACTCCCGACATTACTCCCGATACATGCGATGGTGCTACCGGATGGGCATAAGGGAGCCATGTATGGAAAGGTACTAAACCTGCTTTAATAGCGAACCCAATGAAAAAAACCAAATAGAGCACAAGGCTGATTGACGGACCTACTGAAGCACAGTAACTGCTGATTGCATTAAAATCGTATGAATTGGTCCGGGCGCTAACCCATATAAGACCGAGAGTGAGCATAAGTATGCAGACATGCGATTGTATTAAAAAATTTATCCCTGCTTTAATAGTTTCCGGTTTGCTGTATTCAAAAATGATTAAAATAAAAGAAGTCAGAGCCATTACTTCCCATGCATAAAGAAACGCAAGGCTGTTCTGAATGCAATATATGCCTATCAAACACGCATGATTAATAATATAGCTGGCAAAATGAAGGGAGATCATTCCTGATTTATTCTCATAGTGTTTCATGTAGCGTCTGCCGTAGAGTATTCCGGTCAGTACTGTGAAGTTCGTTAACAGAATAAACCAGCCTGAAAGTGCATCAATTCTTATGGGGATATCTCCAAAAACTGAGCCACCATTTATGTTTGCCTGAAACTGAATACCTGAAACGGCACCGGCAGCTAACCATGAACTTAATCCTGAATTTATTATTACTGCTCCCAGAGCAATATTACCTGACCACTTCTCTTTTAAAATGCTGATAAGAAGAATAAAAATCAGAGGCACTAATAATATGCTGATAGCCAAACTCATTTAATAGCAGGTATAACTCAGAAAAGAAAAAAGCCTGTAATCCGGCTTTTGTAATCAACCTTAAAAGTATGTAAAGAGGTTGAATAACCCAAATTAATTTACAGGTTGATCTTTTCAGAACATTTTATTAGGCATATATTTTATCATAATAAATATTTTTTAGTAATCTTGCACCCTGTTTAAAACGGGCGGTTGAATTAATAAGAGAATTATGGTTTCTAAAGCTTTCCCCCGGGCTGTTTTATTAATTCATTTGGAACTATTTTATACTTCCGCTTATGATTAATGTTTTGATTGTCATATTGTTATTTGCAATAATTACTGTGCTTTTGGTTAATACAAAAGCCAAAGGTATAATTACGGTACTTACCGTATTTGTTATTGCATTTATGAGCAGTTATGTTTCTATAAGAGTGCTCCTCGGTGAAAATTATGAAGTTTTATTATCAGGAACTATTACGTTTGGGAAAGTACCAATTATTATAGATTCTTTATCAGCATGGTTTATTCTAACGATAAATTTCACATTAGTAACCGGAGCTATTTACGGCTTTAATTATATGAAAAAGTACAGGGAAAAGAAGAATGAAATCACTCTTCACTGCATCGCATTCCTGTTAATTCATTTCGCATTATTGGGTATAAGTTCTGTGCAAAACGGATTTATCTTTCTGTTACTATGGGAATTGACGGCGCTCTCAGCTTTCACCCTTGTAATATTCGAACATGAAAAACCCGAGACAATCTCAGCGGGTATCAATTATCTGATCCAATCTCATATAAGCATTGTCTTTATAATGCTTGGTTTTATCTATGTTGCTTTCAAAACAGGAAATTATGGTTTTGATGCAATTATTGATTTCTCAAATCATCAATCCACTTTGGCCGGAACTGTGCTATTTCTCTTCTTTTTTACAGGTTTTGCCATTAAATCAGGTTTCGTACCTTTCCATACCTGGCTTCCATATGCGCATCCTGCTGCTCCGTCTCATGTATCAGGCATAATGTCAGGTGTCCTTATTAAGATAGGTATATATGGTATACTCAGGATGTTACTGTTGATAAAAATTGACTATACGACCGCAGGTTATATTATTCTGTTTATGTCGCTATTTACCGGAGTATATGGAGTGATGCTGGCAACAGTTCAACACAATCTGAAAAAATTACTTGCTTACCATAGCGTAGAAAATATAGGGATCATAGGAATTGGTATTGGAATCGGTTGTATTGGTTTAGGTGAAGCTAACAGATGGATGGCAATACTCGGATTTTCAGGGGCATTACTACATACACTTAACCATTCGTTATTTAAATCACTTTTATTTTACGCTGCCGGAAATGTTTTACAGGCTGCTCATACAGTGAATATTGAACGTCTTGGAGGAATAATTAAAAAAATGCCTCAAACAGCTATCTTGTTCCTGATAGCTGCTCTTGCTATTTGCGGACTGCCGCCTCTTAACGGTTTTATTTCAGAATTTCTGATATTTGGGGGATTGTATAACTGGCTCTACAGCGCAAATCTTGTTTCGCTGATAGCGATTTCATTTACTATTGGCGGTTTTGTACTTATCGGAGGACTGGCAATATTATGCTTTACAAAAGCCTTCAGTATTGTTTTTCTTGGAAATGAGCGGGATATCACTTCTGTCAAAATTCATGAAACCGGGGCCTGGCAATTGTTCCCGATGTATATGGTAGTCACATTAATGGTACTTATCGGGTTATTCCCTTCATTCTTTATTAGCGCTTTACAGAAACCGGTAAAACTGTTTACCAACAATATTGCATTTAATTCGAATATTGCACAGGTACGTATTGTTGATTCTCTTCAAAATATAAACTGGTTGTTTTTCGGACTTATATTAATTGTATTAGTCATCCTGGGATTAAGAAAATATTTCAGCAGGAAAAAACTTATTGAATCGGGGCCGACCTGGGGTTGCGGCTATAGTACTCCGGGCAGCAAGCAACAATATACTGCAAGTTCTTATGTAAGAAGCTACTCCAAGATTGCAAAACCTTTGTTGGATATCGAAAAGAGGGAAGTTGAGATCATGAAGGTATTTCCTTCCAAAAAGCATTACGAAACAGATCCTTATGATAAGATTGAGCGATTTTTTATTGACAAACCGCTGACACTGATCAATAAGATTACAAACATGTTTGTGTTTCTTCAGAATGGTCAGTTACAGAGATATATCTTATACGGGATCATTTTTATTATTGCAGTTATTTCCCTGCCACTTATTTTTGATAAGTTTATTATGGTCATCCATTTCTTTAATAATCTATAACATGTCAAGCATTCTGTTAATACTTTTTTCAGCGATTTTTTTTAGCGGGATAATCCTGAGAACAAAGAGTATAACATCGGGGAGAAAGGGTCCGGGTGTATTGCAGCCGATAAAAGATGTGATCAGATTATTTAAAAAAGGTGCCATATACAGCGAAACAACCAGTATCGTTTTCCGGATTGCACCTGTAATTTACTTCTCGACGGTCCTGATGGCTTGTCTGGTCATTCCTTTCGGTTCATATAAAGGTATAGTGAGCTTTGATGGTGATTTTATCTTTTTCGCCTACATCCTTGCTTTAGGTAAATTCTTCAGTATTATATCTGCAATGGACACTGGAAGCAGCTTTGAAGGAATGGGGGCAAGCCGTGAAGCTTTGTACTCAATGTTTGCCGAACCTGCATTTTTCATTCTGATCGGTTCATTTGCATTGCTCACAGGGCACACTTCCTTCTATAATATTTTTTCAACTTTGCATCTGGGCTCATCCATAACTTATACTTTGGGTGGATTAGCAGCGTTCGTCCTTTTGATGATAACCATGGTTGAAAACAGCAGGTTGCCTGTAGATGATCCAAAGACCCATCTTGAGCTGACCATGATACATGAGGTAATGATACTGGATAACAGCGGCTTCGATCTTGGCTTGATCCTTACTGCAGGATATCTGAAGTTTGCAATGTTTGGGGCAATAATTGCTGATTTCTTCATTGGAGGATTAACATTGGTCCCGGCTGCTGCTCTCTTTATTCTGATCCAGATATTGTTCGCAACTGTTATAGGGATGATAGAATCATTCATGGCGAGGTTCAGAATGAGTCATAACCCGCAGTTTATTCTGGCTCTTTCATCGGTTAGCTTTTTAATATTTCTCGGAGTATTACTTGTATTGGAAAAATTTGTATAATATCTGAAGATATGACTAACGTTTTTTTGATCATATTCATTATCAGTCTTTTGTATGTTGCGATTGCAAATAGGATAATAACCTACGTAAGGGTACTCGCTTTGCAGGGTTTCATTCTTTTTGGTGTTACTATTCTTCAATTAAAGGAAATACAGACCTGGAACCTTGTTCTTATCCTTCTTGAGACTGTTATTTTTAAAGCAGTGGCTGTTCCGGTGTTTTTGGGTTACCTGATAAAGAGAAACAAAATTACGCGGGAGACAGAACCTTATCTCCCCCACTTTATTTCACTGATAATAATAACTATGATAGTTGTTATTACGGTGTTGCTGGCAAATTCAATACAGGATACACATCTTGATAAAATATTCTTTATAGTATCGTTATCAACTCTTTTCACCGGTTTGTATTTCATAGCTTCAAGAAAAAAAATCATTACTCATGTTATGGGCTACCTGATGATTGAGAATGGAGTTTTTATTCTCTCTTTAGCTGTTGGAAATGAAATGCCAAACCTTGTGAACCTGGGAATCATGCTTGATGTTTTTGCCAGCGTTCTGATCCTGGGCATTTTCCTGAATAAGATTGGTGATGTTTTTAAAGATGTCAGTGTTGACCAGCTTACCAATTTGAAAGATTATTAAATAGACAAATGATGACTTTGATTTATCTTATAGCGGCCTTTGTAATTGCCGGTTTGCTTTTTGCAAACCGGAACAAAGTCATAAACTATATTCTGGTAGCACTTTTTGGGGTACTTCAAACGGTTTTCGCAATCTATGCCTGCTTCCATTATAAAAACACTTATCTGGAATATTTTTC
>JADGPY010000485.1 GCA_017882205.1 Chitinophagaceae bacterium | reverse complement strand
CTGGTTATTTTAATAATGATTAATCCTTCATTAGTTGATTTCAATATTTAACCACTTCCCGGGGCATATGGAAATCTCAAACTCTTATAATAGTCCAATGTATGATCTGGTTTTTCATAGCCATCAGGCAATGGCATTTTTGAAAAGGTTTGGAAATATAAGAGACATGCATTGCGCCACCATTCTGCTTCTTTTTCCTGGATTGATAAAAACATTTTAACCTGATTAAATCTTTCTTCATCGATAAAATCTTTCAATCCAATCCATTGATGTTGCATCCATCGCACAGAATCAACTCCCTGCTGGTATTTGGCGCATAGCTCTTGCCACAATGTTTTTCCTGATTTCATTGTATGGCCCCAGCTTACATGATGAAACCAAAGCAAATATTTTTCATCACAGGTATTTGAATCTTTCCATTGATTACTCACTTCAGATTTATATTGAGCCAATGCATTGCTGCCGGTTGCCGTTCTGTCAAAACCAATGCCTGCTGAATCTGCTTTGTGATAATATACAGGATTCCAGTCTGCCCTGCCCGCATTGCTAACCCACGGTGCAGGCCCATAGTGATTGCCAGTGCCCATGATGTGATGCAATCCTAGGGGAGTCATATAATTAACCACAGCTTCCCTTGATGCCAGCATTATTTTCTTTACTTCATCTACAAATAGTTTCTTATTACTGAATGTTTGTCTAATCCATTCATCAGCGATTTGTGGCGCCGATAGATCATGATCCCATGCTAATCTTCCAAATGCATACCAATTGGCCTGAGCAAAAGGATGATTGGTCCAGTTGCGTTCATTGCCAATATTCGCAACTCCTGCCATTCCCGATATTTGAAAATTATTCATAGAACCATCAACCACTTTCGCAACGGTTGACCCAACTCCATTTGAATAAGTGTCTGCATTTAATGTTTCTTTAAATAAAGGAGCTTCATAAACCAGGTGAGTTCCCTGGCCAAGATATTCCTGAGTTATTTGAAATTCCATCATCAATGGTGTTTGTGGAATAGCGCCAAACAATGGATGAAAGGGTTCTCTTGGTTGAAAATCTATCGGCCCATTTTTTACCTGTATTATTACATTGCTTTTAAATTTTCCATCAAATGGTTTGAATTCATTATAAGCCTGTTTAAAACGGTCATCAGGTGTTTCATTGCTGTACACAAATGCACGCCACATTACAATTCCATTGTGGGGTGCCAGTGCATCAGCAAGCATGTTAGCACCATCAGCATGAGTTCTGCCATAGGTTTGAGGTCCTGGTTGTCCTTCAGAATTCGCTTTAACTAAAAAGCCGCCAAAGTCAGGAATATATTTGTAGATCTCATCGGCCTTTTGCTTCCACCAGTTTTGTACCTCTGCATTAAGAGGATCGGCTGTTTTCAATCCACCAATTTCAACAGGTGCGCTGAACTTTGCTGTTAGGTAAACTTTAATTCCATAAGTTCGGAACACATTTGCCAAGGCGGCAACCTTAACCAAATAATCCTTCGTAAGTACCAAAGCATTTGCATTTACATTAGTCAATACTGTTCCATTAATTCCAATAGAAGCATTCGCCCTTGCATAATCAATATAGCGATGATCAATATAATCAGGAAGTTCATGCCAGTTCCATATTGAAATGCCAGCATAGCCACGTTCAACAGTACGGTTCAAATTGTCCCAATGATCTAATATGCGGTTTTGAATTTTTGGAACACTAATTATAGAGAGTTGTAATATGTTTTGATGTGTTTGTATTAATCGTAGAAAATAGAACACTCCATACAAAACCGCTACATCAGAATTAGCTGTAATGATCGTAATATTTTTTTGGTTGCTTTTTGCTGTGCGAATAATATAGCCTTCTTTACCTAAACTATTTAAATCATTCTTATCTAATAATGTTTTAATAAAAGAGGAGCTTGAAATTCCAATTAATACCGAACCATTATTAATTGTTGATTGATACAGTATTTTTTTGTCTAATAATCCTTGCAAGCCATTGATCAACTCAGTTTTTGCAGCTGTTAAAGTAGGAGACGAACCATAAAAATTGATGGATGTAATAAGTCTATTGTATTGTTGCAAAATGACATTATCATCAATTTTATCATATCTAAGCCAAAGCCGGTAACCATCTTCCGCCTGCGAACCAAAGGCAAGTAAAATGCTTAAAAGTAGAAGTTTGGTTCGTTTCATAATAGTTGCAAGGTGTTTAAGGAAGCCGGGTTTCTTTTCTTAATGATGATTTTCTGACGATCAGTTCGGAGCGAACAATGATTGTATTGGTATGATGTATATTACTTATCCCTTTCAGATGATTGATCAGGTTTCGGGCTGCAATTTCACCCATGTCTATGCCTGGATAATTAATTGTTGTCAGGGGTGGTTCAATCAGTTTACCGATGGCATCATTATTGAATCCTACTATTGCAATGTCTTCAGGTATTCTAATTCCACGTTCTTTTAAAGTTCTCATACAAACAGCGGCGACAAAATCATTTGTTATAAAAACACCATCTGGCAATGGTTTCATACGGAGGATCTCCATTGCTGAGTCAATACCAGCTTTTTCACTTAGGTCATTTACTATTAAGTTACTTTCATCAAACGGAATTCCACTATCAAACAATGCATCCTGGTAGCCTTTGTAACGTTGTGAATACACATTTCGTTTGAGGCTTGAAGTAACATGAGCTATTCTTGTGCAACCCTGCTCAATAAGATGTTTAGTGGCAACGTACCCGCATTTGGCATTATCGATAATTACCACGGTATTATTGCCATCCTGTTCGACCCTGTCAAAAAACATAACCGGAACGCCTTTATTCACAAAGCATTTAAAATGATCCAGGTCTGTGGTATCTAATGAAAGAGAAGCGATCAGTCCATCTACCCGCTTATGAAAAAGGTTGTTAGCATTTGCGGCTTCTTTTTTTTGGCTTTCAGATGAGTGGGCAATTATCAGATCATACCCTGCTTCTGTTGTAACCTTTTCAATTCCTGCTAAAACACAAGTAATAAAATTACTATTTAACTCATGTACTATAACACCTATTGTATTAGTTTGCTGCTGGCGAAGATTGCGGGCAAAATGATTTGAGCGGTAGCCCATTTCTTCTGCAAGATCTGATATTTTCTTTTTTGTTTTCTTGCTAACAACCGTATCATTTTGGAGGGCACGGCTTACCGTGGCAACTGAGATATTCAGCTTATTTGCCAGGTCGTAAATCGTGACTTCCTTTCTTTTAATCATACAAACGGTTACATAGTGTGAAGTAAAGCTAAAAAAAATTATTTTAAAAATAATTAATGTAATCGGTTGCATTTTTAAAAATTCTTATTACTTTAGACTTATTAACGGTTGAGAGGATGATTGCTATAATGACCAAAAGAATAGATATAAAATCACGTAAAGCTTCGTCAATAAAGGGTTGTAAGGCTCTCTGCCATTCAGTTTTTAGAACTAAAACTTATTTTTTTTATTTTTACAGCAAGGCAAATCAGGTAGAAAAACCGGAGTATTAATTCTTTATTCAGGAATTTGTTCGAATAAGGAGAAGTTTGAAAGAATAATCCTGGCCGCTACCCGGGAAGAAATAAAAAAGAAAACTACTAAATCCATTTTCCGAAAAAAACCAGAGACTATTTATTTAGTCCTTCACTTTGTCTCCAAATGTCTAATCTTAAAATATAAAACTGCTGTTATGAAAGTTTCATTTACGTTAAAAAAGTTACCAATTTTATTAAAAAGACGAGATAGAAATGTGCAACTCTCTTCGATTGCATTTTCTGTTTTGTTATTGCTTTTTTCCACTTTTACAACGTATGCTCAAAATAACCATTTGGTTAAAGGGCGTATCATAAATGAAAGTGGAGAACCTATACCGGGATCGTCAATACTTGTTAAAGGCACTACTGCAGGTGTTAACAGTAATGATAACGGCACCTTTGAAATAAATGCTCCAAATAATGGAACATTAATAATTTCTTCAGTAGGTTTTACGACCAGAGAGATAAAAGTAAATAACCAAACTAATGTAACTATTACGCTGGTTTCGGTTGGAAAAGAAATGGAACAGGTTGTTGTTGTTGGCTATGGAACTCAAAGAAGGAAAGATGTTACCGGATCCGTAGTTTCTGTCAGCGAAGCTACCCTGAAAGAAGTAGCAGCCCCCAATTTAATAGCCCAGTTAAAAGGACGTACTGCGGGTGTTGATATTGTCAGCAACAGTTCGACTCCAGGCGGCGGTGGCTCCATACGAATCAGGGGTAACCGTACTATAACAAATTCACAAAGTACAAGTGATGCCTTAGACCAGCCATTACTCGTGGTAGATGGTATTCCTTATGGGGGAAGCATTAATGATATTAACCCTGAGGATGTTGCCAGCCTTGAAATTTTAAAAGATGCTTCTGCAACCGCTATCTATGGTTCAAGAGGTGCGGGTGGTGTAATTATTGTTACTACTAAACGTGGTAACAAAGCCGGCAAAGCGCTAATGAGCTACGATGCATACTATGGTATTTCAAATGTGATGGGTAAGTTGAAAGTGTTTTCCGGGCCTGAACTTGCCCAGTTTAAGCTGGATGCTGCCACATATAACAGAACCGGCCCTGGAACTTCATCTTATTTTCTTACCAATGCTGAACAGGCAGCTCTTACTGCGGGGATTTCTACCGATTGGCAGGGCCTGATATACCAGCAAGGGTTTACTACAAGCCACCAGTTAAGCCTTTCAGGTGGCACTGAAGGAACTCAATATGGTTTAAGCGGTGGATATTATAACGAAACCGGCATCATTCCCAATCAAAAGTTCGAAAGATATTCTTTGCGTAGTACCATTGACCATCAAATCAGCCGTCATTTAAAAATAGGTATCAATACTGTGAATACTTTATCGTATTCAAATACTCCGGGAGGTGGAGGCGTTCCGGGTGGTTTGGTAAGGCTTACCCCACTTGCTGCTCCTTATAATGCCGATGGCTCTGTTAACATGTTTCCGGCAATAGGTTCAGTCGATGCTACTGCCATTAGCCCCCTAACGCTTATAACAAAACCGGATGCTATGGTGGCAAGAAACAGAAGATTAAGAACATTTAACAGCTTATATGGCGAGTGGTTAATCATAAATGGATTGAGGTATAGGGTAAATGTTGGACTGGATTACCAGCAGAGCCAGGGAACTAACTATAGCGGACCTCTTACTTATGTTAATACTGCTACAGTATTGGCTCAGGCCAATGAAAATGTTAGTAATTCAGAAGCCTACCGCTATGATATACAAAACCTCTTGTACTATGATAAAACATTTGCACAAAAGCATAAAATAGGGTTTACCGGTTTATTCGAGGTGCAAAAAGATCATAGTTTTAGCAATCAGGTTAATGGGGTAGGTATCCCTGCCGATTACATACAATATACCAATATTGGTCTTGCCAACAGTTCAACTGCCACCAATAATTCAGGAGCCTTCCAGGAATCTGCAATATTATCTTATATGGCACGGCTAAATTATAGTTACGATAACCGTTATAATTTAACCGCAACTATAAGAACAGACGCTTCTTCGGTTTTGTCACCTACCAGCGGCGGCGGTAATCAATATTTTACTTATCCTTCAGTTGCAGCTGGTTGGACCATTTCCAATGAAAAGTTCATGGGCAATGTACCCTTCATCTCTAATCTTAAGTTAAGAGGAGGATGGGGTAAAACCGGCAACCAGGGTGTTTCTCCTTATGCAACATTAGGAATTCTTAGTGCCAGCGCGTACGATTTTGGACAAGGAGCCCTTGGCCAACAGGCAGCATATATTGCAAGCAGTCTTGCAAATAAAGGATTACACTGGCAATCAACTTCGCAATGGGATATTGGTTTGGAATTCGGCATTTTGAAAAACCGCATCACCGGTAATATGGAAGTGTACGACCAAAGAACTAATGATATTCTTTTACCATTTAGAACACCTCCCAGCCTTGGCTACTCTTCCTCAACAAATAGAAATTTAGGCAAAACCAAGGGACATGGAATTGAACTTAATATAAACAGCATCAACATACAAAGTAAAAGTGGCGTAACCTGGAGCACAGAATTGAACTTTTATTTTAACAGGGAGGAAATTGTACAGCTCCAGTTTCCCGGTTCGCCGAATGATATAGGTAATGGATGGTTTATAGGACAGCCCTTAACCGTTATTTACGATGTTAAAAAAATTGGCATTTGGCAAACAGCAGATTCGGGTAAAGCTTTGGCCGCCCAAACAACACCCATTCAATTTCCGGGACAAATCAGGATTCAAGACTTAAACGGTGATGGTAAGATTGACCAGAATGACAGGCAGGTACTCGGCAACTTTCAGCCTAAATGGGAAGGTGGTATCACTAACAGGGTATCTTACAAAGGGTTCGACCTTTCGGTAGTAATATTTGCCAGGATGGGAATGGAAGTATTGGTTCCTTATGTTACAGATGACGGTGGTGCCCAGGGATTTCCCTTCTTTATGCAAAGCAGGGTAAACCAGGTAAAAGTTAACTACTGGACGCGCTCTAATCCTACCAATGACTTCCCTGCACCCGATGCCGGTACAGACAGGTTTCTTTTTGGCTCTACCCTCGGATACGTGGATGGCTCATTCATCAAATGCAGAAGCATTAATCTAGGATATGAAGTGCCGGCAAAAATTTTAACCAAGGCAGGCATCAGTTCCTTAAGAGTATATGTGACCGCCATAAATCCATTTATCATTTACTCGCCTTTTGTAAGGGATGGCTTTGGCCCTGATCCCGAAGGAAACGGCTATGGCGGTTCTGTTAACTCTATTAATGCCGGAAATAGTACGCCCGCCCCTGGGCGTCAGGTAAGTGTGAATGCGAATAACCCATCCACCCGCCAGTGGAATCTTGGTATCAACTTAAAATTCTAAACTTATAAAACATTTTATATGAACCTTTATAAAAAAATAACATGTGCTGGATTAATTGCCTTAGCACTTAGTACTGGCGGATGTAAGAAATTGTTGCAGGAGAATCCCAGATCCGGTATAGTACCGTCTTTTTTCAGCACGCCTGCGGGAATTAT
>JADGPY010000484.1 GCA_017882205.1 Chitinophagaceae bacterium | reverse complement strand
CGTTATACGTAAATAAAATATAAAAGGTACATTTCCTAGTCGGACAACAAAGCAAAAATGTAAAAGGCAATTGATCAATGGATTGGTTGCCTTTTCTTTGGTTGGTAAATATCAACTGTCTCTGGTTCAAGACCAATAGGGGAAGCCCAGGTGGGAATAAGATTTTCAGAGGATAATTCGATTGCCGGGATTAGCCCGGTAATATAAAATTTACCGGTTCATTTTTTGGGTACCGGCATTTTTGCAGAATCACTTTCCATGTGCTTAGAGCAGCATTTCATTATACTGTCGTGCGACATACATCCTGGTCTTTTGGAACACATTCCTTTGTCCATGCCTTGTGGGCAGCATAAACCACCCTGCATTTCATGATTACAATTTTTCATCATCATTTCATGCTGGCAATTGGGCTGACAAGAAAAACCATGATGTGTCATCCTGCAAATGCCACCTCCAATAAAACCAATGAAAAGGATGAATCCTACTACGATAAAGAACCAGGAGATAAAGGCAAAGAATTTGCTGGGCGTGTCTTTTCGGAATTTTGCAAGCAACAAGGTACCTGCAAGAATAGTCAGCAATGAGATAGCTAAAAGATGCATAATTTGAAGTATTAAGACTGACTACTCTTTTTTCGGTTTTCGTCGTTCCCGTTTAGTTCACCGCTTTTTATGAATGAAGAGCTTGTAAACCAATACAAATATAAGACAATTTTTGTGTTTCGCGTTTTTTTCAGCGACTGTAAATCATCAAAATAAAGTTTACCAGTAATAATATAAATATAGGGTGTGTTTTGAAATTGGTAATGAATAGAATTAAGATGACCTTCATTCAGCGTAAAGGAAGTCGTCCGGCTGCAACTTTTGAAAGTAAGGAGGAGTAGGGAATCAGCCACTTACAGATATAGATTAGTAAGTGGTTTTTTATCCGGTTCATAGAGCATTATCTGCAAAACTATAGCAGATAAGAATTTACCAGGAATGGGGAAATTCCTTAATTGCTTAATATCATAGGTATTCAGTCAAGTAAGCACGTTCAAGAAATACTTGGTCTAAAAAGCACGAATTGCACGAACATAGACAGTGCTGGCCTTACTGCCGAAAGCCTGGTCGCCATTGGAGAAGGACTGGAGCCACGCGGTGTTATCACTACCCTCGGAGGAACTCCAATAAAAGCTATTCGCTAGCCCGCCAACCACAGCTTTTTGTTGATATAATAAGTTCAATTCATATATTGAAGGTAAATACCAGTCGCCATAAGTAACGCCACCGACAATTACCGAATAATCTGCACATATTTTTGCGGCAAAACTACCATTTTGGTTACCAGCCATTTGTGTCGCAACGATCATGGCTGTGTTCATGGCGCCGGCATTTAACCCGTCTCCGGAAGTACCGGTAATTCTATATATTCCATTATACCATTGTATTCCCGAACTTTGGTCGGCAGTGGCTGCAATTAAACCGTGCTGTCCGCTATCATATATACAAAACACGATGCCACCATAGCTTTCACCAATGTAATGCGTATTGCCAACCCAGGAGGAACCATTATATGTTTCATTGCAGTTTTTGGTGGTATTATATATGGTCAGTCCTGTTGCCGGTGAACTGATCAGATCGCGTTGTGCTGTTGTCATACGGGGAGGCAGGAACCCTTTTGTCGTTGATTTTACATCCAGCATTGCAGAATTATCAGGGGTACTACCATCGGTGCTAATGCCCATCTATGCGAAGGCACCTGATAATGTTACAAGCAATAATGCTATAACAACCAAGAGGTCCAATAAAAGTGTTTTCATAAGTTCTGGTTTTAATAAGGTTCAATTACTAGCAGGCAAACTGTCCTGGATAAGGATTTTAATTCCAGAAATATCTTGTTTTTAATTATAGTATAAAACATCAAATATACTTGATAAATTAAGGAACGTCAATACCCGTCATTAACTTTACTGGCCGGCTTCCTTTATTAAATCATAATTGTCCATTATTCGCAAAACTGTAATACCCTGCTGCAATTATCAGATGGTCTAATACGGCGATTTTAAATTGCTTCTGTGCTTCTTTTATCTTCTTAGTGATGGGATATTCGTTTTATAAATACCACTGTACCTGGAAACCCCACCTTCTGAAATCCTGTACCTGTCAATAAACCTTTTTGCCTGGTTGGTCAACAACGAGGGAAGTATCGGCTTTTCTTAATTTTTACATCCCCTTAAGCACCCCGTTTTTTTCCCCATTCTTGGAAAAAAGAAACTGTTCGTTGTTATCAGTTCTCTATTCACTGGTAACTGTGCGTTTTTCATTGGGAAAAGTGAACAGTTTTTGGAGCTGCAAAATTATCAATGTGTCTTCCCTTTCTGGAAAAGAGTTACCCTCAAACCGGTGCCCATTACGAAATAGTCTTTCATCATAATGTCATGTTGAGCAAGCGTTACACCGGCATACAGTGACATACTTAATTGTTTATAAAGCCGGATATTGATAAATGAGTATGGATCATAGATCCAGCTATAATCATGCGTCCCTATCACATAGGTTTCTCGACGATTTTTAGCATCTTTATAATAAAAATCCATATAACTGGCCCGGATGCAGAATCCGCCATAAAAACCTTTTGATTTCGACGAAACACCAATATCGAACTGACCAAAAGGTTTATGATAATATCCGGCGGCGCTTGTCAGCGGGTTATAAGCGTCATCCGGAGCCGATTGAGAAAAAGAAACGTTTGCATAGCTGTAACCGCCAAACAATTCCAGGTGTACCATATCTGCGAGGACAAAATAAGTGCCTAGAGCACCCGAGATCTCCCACCTCCTGCCATGAACGAAACCTGATTGCCCATTGAGCTGGATAGCAAAATGATTGACCGGAGAATAAGCGGTTTTGAAGCTGGCCCCGTCGGTAGCAATCCCTGCCTCGACCTGGAATTCATTCCGGTCCTCCATCAAGGGTACATTGGGGGTCATTGGGGCATAGAGTACCGAACAACTATTGAAAATCAAAGCCATGATAATAAAAAACAGTTTAAAAACATGTAAGAATGTGGTTCTCATAATTCCCAATTTTCAAGTAAAGTTAATAATAACCAGAAAACCGGATATATTTCCCCTAAACTCTTCTGCGTCAAATTACGTACAAAAAACCGTGAATCCCCTCATAAGATCAGGTAATTCAGCTCTTGACTCCTCCCTGCCGGCGGTTGTACCTTTCCATCATGAAAATCTCAATAAAAACTTTAAACTTAAAAGCCATGAAAACATTAAAATTTTTCTTAGTTCTATGCCTTGTACTGATCTTTGCAGGGGTAAATGCTGTTTACTCAAATAACGGATTGACCGATAATACCAAACCGTTGAACAGAGCAACCATAAAGTATGAGGTCAATATCACTCTTTTGTCAGGTATTGATTTTTGCAATACCTATCTGGTCCAGGTGACGGATGAGACCGGCCGTCATGTAGCACATGCCCAGATTTTCGTTCCCGGAATCAACAAGTATGTTTTTACTGAAACTGTTTCCGGACCGATAAAAGTAAGGATAGCAACATTGGAAATACTATCCGGTTTTGAACTTTTGGGTTGCCCGATTAATCTTATCACAAAACCAGATGTAAATATGGGTCCATTCTTCCCTT
>JADGPY010000120.1 GCA_017882205.1 Chitinophagaceae bacterium | reverse complement strand
TATTTAACAGATCGGATGTGTCAGCCTTAATCGTGATATTTTGCTCCTTATCCACAAAAAAGTCAAGCAGCTTATCCTTTCCAGGAAATACTATGGCATAGATACCTGGTAAAAGGGTTTGGTTCTTAGTAAAAACCGCCACCCCGTTTTGATTCACTATGGCGGAATCTTCAATATTTTTGTTTGATCCATAATAATAGATGAGATAGGCAAGCCCACTTTTATAATTGGGGGTATGCAAGGTTACCTGGTAGCCCTGGCTTTTGCCAACAAACGCCAGGAATAGAAACAGTAGTAAGGTAAAAGTCTTCTTCATTTATCTGAAAATGGCTGCAAAAATATCTAAAAGCCGCGAAAGATAAGAGAATAGCCTCATTCCTTTAACATTTTGCGATATTAAACGCAGAATTGGGGGATTTAGTTTCTTTTGAACCACAGAGGTTCAATTCAACTATTTTTGCCCCCGTGAGAAAGAAGAAATTTGTTTTGCCCAATGTCCAGGTTACTGATTATGCTGCCGAAGGAAAATCCCTGGCCCGCCTCGACGGCAAGGTAATATTCATCGAAGGCGCTGTTCCCGGCGATATCGCAGATGTCTTCATCACAAAAAATAAAAAGGATTGGGCCGAAGGAAAGGCAATTCGATTTGAAACTCTTTCTAAAGACAGGGTGACTCCGTTTTGTAAACACTTTGGCGTTTGTGGAGGTTGCAAATGGCAAATGTTGCCTTATGAAAAACAGTTGCAATACAAACAACAAGAGGCAGAGCAAAACCTCAAACGAATCGGCAAAATACCCTTGCCGGTTATCTCACCCATAATTGGAGCCAGAGAAACCATTCATTATCGTAATAAACTTGAATTTACTTTTAGCAATAAGCGCTACCTGTCAAACCAGGAAATAAAGCAGGAGGGTGAAATTGGCCAGCAAAATGCCCTTGGTTACCATGTTCCCAAAATATTCGATAAGATCATTGACATTACAGAATGTTTCCTTATGGACGAGATTAACAACCTGGTTAGAAACACCATACGTGATTTTGCTGAGGTAAATAATTATTCTTATTACAACATCAAGGAACATGAAGGTTGGTTGCGCAACATAATTATCCGCAATTGCAGTACCGGACAGTTGATGATCAATCTTGTATTTGGATATGACGATGCAGATCAAATAAAAAACATCTGCAATCATCTTCTTGAAAAAATTCCAGGAATTTCCACATTACTTTTTACGATCAACCCGAAATGGAATGACAGCCTCTCTGACCTTGATCCACAGGTATATTTTGGCCCCGGCTATGTTATAGAAAAGCTGCAGGATCTTGAATTCAAAATTTCACCAAAATCATTTTTCCAGACAAACACAAAACAGGCAGAACAATTATACACTGTAGCAAAAGATCTTGCTTCACTAACAGGAACTGAAATAGTATATGATCTGTATTGTGGAACCGGCAGCATTGGCATTTTCTTATCAAAGCAGGCAAAGAAAATCATCGGCGTGGATGTAATAGCCGAGGCGATAGAAAATGCAAAAGAAAATGCTATGCTCAATGATGTTGGCAATGCGGAATTTTTCAGTGGTGATGTTATTGACATCTGCAATAGCGAATTTTTTACCCTTCACGGCTATCCTGATGTTATTATTACTGATCCACCGCGCGCTGGAATGCATGAAAAATTAATAAATAAATTGTTGCAAATTGCTGCTCCAAAGATCGTGTATGTTAGCTGCAACGTAGCAACCCAGGCTCGTGACATTGGACTTTTGAGTGAAAGATATTCAGTAGAAAAAATTCAACCGGTAGATATGTTTCCGCATACACATCATATTGAATGTGTTTGCCTGTTAAGGTTAAAATAATCCTATGGTCACAAAAAATCCATTTACTATTCCGAAATTGCATCATAATTAATTAAAGAAAATGGCCCAATACGGAAGCTCTATGCAGCGTACTACACCGATAGTTTTGAACTTGATCATCATCAATGTGCTGGTATATCTTGCTCAAAGGATGATTACAGGTTTTGATGTTACTGAATGGGGGAGTTTGCATTACTACCAATCATCCTTGTTCAAACCTCACCAGATCATAACGAATATGTTTCTGCATGACCCAAATAGTTTTACGCATATTCTTTTCAACATGTTTATGCTATGGATGTTTGGATCCATTATGGAAAGATATTGGGGATCCAAAAGATTCCTCTTGTTTTATTTGATCTGTGGTGTTGGTGCGTCCATAGTTATTGAACTAACTATCCCCTTCAGTGTTTCCCAGATGGCCTCCACAAGCCCGGAATATGCTGCTGGAATGCCTCTCGACCAGGTAATCGCAGGTTACAGAGACCAATATTCCGCCCTTGGTGCCTCTGGAGCTATCATGGGTGTAATGGCTGCGTTCACTTACCTGTTTCCCAATACTAAGTTGTACATTATGTTCATTCCAATACCCATAGCAGCAAAATACGTGATCCCTGGATTTGTACTAATCGATCTATTTGGTGGATTATACCAGTTTAAAGGTGATAACATTGGCCATTTTGCCCACCTCGGCGGCGCAATTATTGGGTTGATATTAGTGATCATCTGGAATAAAACAAACCGAAAAACATTTTATTAATATTAACGATCGGGCTTTTAAGAGGCGCTGAAAAAATGTAACTTTATAGGAATCACGTTTAAATAATGGGAGAATCAGACAGATATATTGATTACAACAGGAAAAAACTATCACTAGGGGATGACCGCAATTCGCTTACAACTCTAATAAGCATTAATGCAGTCATATTCCTGGTGATCTCATTTATTAAGATCATTTACTATGTAACCCAGTCGCTACCGGGAGCATTTGAAAATGAAATTCTTCCATGGTTCGTAATGCCAGCAAAATTAATTACGCTGGCACATTATCCCTGGACCATTTTAACTTCAATGTTTACTCATACCGGGGTGGTTGCAACCATTACCAATATGCTCTGGCTATGGATGTTTGGATTTATTTTTCAAAGTATTGCCGGGAACAGAAAATTAATTCCAATTTACCTGTACGGTGGCCTGGTAGGAGCAATTTTTTTCATCACAGCCACTTATGCAATACCCTCTCTAAGAGCATTTGTTTCTTCAGCAGAATTATTTGGAGCAAATGCCGCAATAATGGCAGTAGCGGTTGCTACCACTACTATTGCACCAGATTACAGGATTTTCAAAATGTTGAATGGGGGTATCCCTCTTTGGGTCATTACATTATTATATGTAGTAATTGATTTTGCCGGAATATCCTCAACAGGAGTAGCATACCATCTTTCGCACCTCGCTGGAGGATTTACTGGTTTTATGTTTGTATTCAGCTTGCGTAAAGGTGCAGACTGGAGTATTTGGATGAATAATTTCTTCGACTGGCTTATCAATCTTTTCAACCCAGTAAAAAAACAGGCCCCGGTGAAAAGAATGAGGGAAAAAGTTTTTTATAAAGTCGGGAACCAAAAGCCTTTTGTAAAAACAACCAATATAACACAGCAACGCATTGATGAGATCCTTGATAAAATAAATCAAAAAGGATATCATCTATTAACTGATGAGGAAAAGAATATTTTAAAAAGAGCCGGGGAATCTGATATTTAATTAGATGTAAGATACATGAGTATAAATTTAACCAAAACTAATGGCCAAACCATTCTATCGCAGGTTTACGAAAAAGGTTTTTATTTTTAGTAATACTGTGGTGGCAATTCTTTTTCTGCTTGGTGCCTCTGTCAAATATTTCAATCCCTACCATTTGTGGTTTTTCGGCCTCCTCACATTGAGTCTTCCGTATCTTATTCTTGCATTGGTATTCTTTTTTATATTCTGGATCGTGGCAATGAGAGTATGGATGCTGATTTCTGTTATTGCGCTGGCAATTGGCTGGAATTCTGTGAAAAATGTTTTTCCTATGAATTTTTCCGGTGCTTTCAAAATGGAGAAACTTCCCGGAAGCATAAGGATCATGAGCTGGAATGTTGAACATTTCGATATTCTTCATCACAAGACTCATCCTGAAGTAAAGCAAAAAATGCTTGCGCTCATAAATGAATATCAGCCTGATATTGCCTGCTTCCAGGAAATGGTAGCAGGAGAAGACAAAAAAGCCATCAACAACATTTCTGCCTTTCAACAAACCCTTGGTTTTCCGGAATATTATTATTCATTTGAACATCGTTTTGATTTTGATGCATATCATCATTTTGGTATCATGATCTTCTCCAAATTCCCTATCATCGAACGAACGACGAAGGGATACCCGCCTTATGATTATAATTCAGTCTTTCAATACGTGGACCTCAAAATTAATAATGATACAGTAAGGCTTTTTAACATTCACCTGCAATCATTGCGCTTTACACAATCAAATCTCAACTACCTCGACAATCCTGGAATTGGCAGCGATAGTGACATGGTACAATCAAAAAGCGTGATCACAAAACTGAAAAGGGGTTTTCTGAAACGAGCCGTACAGGCTGAAAGCATTAAAAATGAGATGAACAAAAGTCCATATCCTATAATCGTTTGTGGCGATTTTAATGATGTACCTGCCTCTTATGCGTATGAAACGATTGGGAAGGACATGCAAAATGCTTTTGTCAAAAAAGGGACGGGTATTGGCAGAACATTTTCGGCGATTTCGCCAACCCTTCGCATCGATAATATTTTTGTAGATAACCATTTTACTATTGAACAGTATACCAGGATCAGTCAAAGGCTAAGTGATCATTTCCCTGTAATCGCCGACTTCATCCAGAATCATTAGGACCCAAGTCTTAAGCCTTGGGTTATTAAGAATTTATTTTATCCGAAATTTGCCAACATGTCTCTAAAATTATATAATACGTTAAGCAGGAAAAAGGAAAAATTTAAACCACTTACACCAGGTCATGTTGGCATGTATGTTTGCGGCCCTACTGTTAGTGGAGAAAGTCATCTTGGCCATTCCAAGACGTTTATTACTTTCGACATAATATATAGGTATCTTTTGCACCTGGGTTACAAAGTTCGCTATGTACGCAACATTACTGATGCCGGGCACTTTGAAGAAGAGGGAAGGGAGGCGGAAGATAAGATCTCAACCAAAGCCCAGCTCGAGAAACTGGAACCAATGGAACTTGTGCAGAAGTATACAAACCTTTTTCATTGGGCTATGAAACAATTCAACAACCTTGAGCCCAGCATTGAACCCACAGCTACCGGGCATATTGTTGAGCAGATAAATATGATAGAAAAAATAATTGAAGAAGGGTATGCCTATGTTTCTAATGGTTCTGTTTATTTTGATGTCAAAAAATATGCTTTATCACATGATTATGGAAAGTTAAGTGGCCGTATTGTTGATGACCTGTTGGAAACTACCCGCGATTTGGATGGACAGGAAGAAAAAAGAGATAAAGCAGATTTTGCACTTTGGAAGGCTGCGCCGCCCGAGCATATCATGCGTTGGAAAAGTCCCTGGGGCGAAGGCTTTCCCGGCTGGCATATTGAGTGCTCAGCCATGGCCACGAAATATTTAGGAAGTGAATTTGATATTCATGGCGGAGGTATGGACTTAATATTCCCTCATCATGAAAGCGAGATCGCACAAAGCACCATTTGTAATCACCGGGTCCCTGTAAAGTATTGGTTGCATAGTAATATGATAACGGTAAATGGAAAGAAAATGGGTAAAAGCTATAATAACCAGATCCAGCTTACCCAAATGTTTACCGGTGATCATCCTCTACTTACCAAACCATTCAGCCCCATAACCATTCGGTTTTTTATTTTACAATCGCATTACCGGAGCACCCTTGATTTTAGTAGCGAAGCTCTTATTGCAGCAGAGAAGGGATTAAAAAGATTGTGGGATGCATATGAGTTTTTAAAATCATCAGAAATTCCAAAGGTGTCGGATCCCATGAACGTTGATAAAGAGTTGGATCAGAAGATCGTTAGGTTGATCAATGAATTTGATGAGTTCATGAATGACGATTTTAATACAGCGAAAGTGATGGCCAATATGTTTGAAATTGTTCCAGTCATCAACTCAATAAAGGATGGTCATCTAAAGGCGGATGTTTTAACAGGGGCAACTTTCGAACTATTACAATCGTATTTCAAAATATATCTTGAAGACATTTTTGGCTTGAAGAGCAGTAGGGAGTATGATGCACAATTTAATGCTGTGATGGCCCT
>JADGPY010000483.1 GCA_017882205.1 Chitinophagaceae bacterium | reverse complement strand
TTCTGTCCTGATGTGGCATCTTCCTTCAATGCCGGTTCTTTCAATATTGCTTTATAAGTTTTGGGTGAAGTCATTTCCAGTATCCTTGTCTCAGGAGTTGGAAACAACACGTAAAATGTTTCAATTTTTGCATCCCATCCCCATTTTTCAAACAGGCTCAAAATATATTCAGCATTTTCCTTATCTCCTGAAGAACCAATGTGGTGTGGTACTGCGGAGAGCTTTTTAATTGTTTCACCGATATTGGATTTACTTAAATTTTTGTCAAACGCAGATTCAACACTAAGTTCCTTATCAATATTCTTTTCGTAGAAACCGGTTATTATTCTATTCTGGGCAATAACAGATTGTACAATAAAAATCATTAAAACTGTAAGCAGCGATTTATTCATCTTAAAAATTTTAAATGTGAGAACCAATTAGTTGGTCGTCCGTTAATAATAAATTATTTACGTTTTAAAATTATGAAATATAAATCAAATGGTATAAATTTGATATGCTGTATTGAACGTGTAATAACCTTTACATATTAAGATTCTCCAGGCGACACTTAAACTATCAAACAGTAGATACGATTCCCATCGTTTTGCAAACATTGACTTTCACAACAAAGTGTCGCCTTCTTTTTAAATTCTTTATATTCTCTACCATCTTAATATGCTTATATGGCCATAAGCTAATGCTTTAGAGACCGGACTTATTTTATTTTAATCTTCTGAAGATGTTTGTCGCTTTTCCTTACGGCTAATATGAGGTTGTATAATTAAAAGTTTTATTTAACCTCGCCAGCTTTAAACAAGGTCCATGGCTGTGTGGGACGGTCCTTTAGCAATCCATTCATCCAGTCGAACTGCAGATGTTTCGTTAAAAATGCTTTAGCATCAAACGGTGTCCCACAAGCAGAACCCCATCGCGCAGAAAACGACATTTGCTTAGCCATCTTTGAATCGATTACTTTTCCATCGAGAGTTCCCCAAGGGGAAAAAGGAATATCAACGCCATAAATATCAGGATCCAGATCAGGATGAGAACATAATGTCCTCATATCGGGGGTAATGGTATTTAAATAAGTGTCATAATGATCGGCTTCGAACGCCTTTGCCAGTTCCAGGTTTATTTTGCCTGTATTATCTCTCATTATTTGTTTCCAGCGAACCCGTCTGGCAACGGAAGATTTCTTAATATCCATTTCAGAAGTTTTAGTTTCGAACCGCAATATTCTTAAATCTTCAGCAACATTAGATCCCACAAAATAGCCTTCTTTCTTTTTTTCAAAGCCAATATACTTCAATCCAAGTTCCAACCGGGCAATTTCGTTGGTGTTTATGTCCCCAATCAACCATGCATTTGCATACCCTCCATTATTGCCTGTTTTCATTATTTTGCACCATTCGTCGATGGTAGAAGCATATTGTGTTGCATGTCGCATACGGGCAAATTCCGGAATGCCCTTTTCATCGAATGGGAAAAAACCTCCTATTGTGGTTTCGGATCCCATAAGACCGGCACTTGTTACAAAAAAGTCTGTTTCACTATGAATTAACCCTGCTACAGATTGCATTAATATCCGGTACCCTTTATCAGGAAGAATATCAAGAATAACATTGCACAGCGGATAATAGAATGAACTCATAGTATTATGTCCCAGAACTATGCCACCATCTGAAGTCATACTCCCGGTCGCAATGAATGAACTGCAGGATTCCTTTTTAGGATCCGGTGAACTGGGGGATATGGTGTCTTTTACCATGGGCCACCAGTATCCCATGAATTCAGTGGCGCCATTATAAGCAACAATTTCATCACGGGTAGTTAACACGCCTGCTGCTTTCATACCTTCCACTATCCCATCCATTTCAGCCATATTTTCAGGATCAATTTTGGGATTGAACATTCTTGCACTCCTTTGAACCAGCCATTGCCAATCCAAAGCAGTCTGATAATGCCAAACCTCACTCATCTCCATGAGTGCTTCCTTTATTTCTTTAGCAAGCAGATAACCATGCTGGAAACCACGTTCTTCAGGCTTACCTTCAATGTGCAGATAGATCCATCCGCTTTTTTCGTGACGGTTTGCTTTCGAAAGCCATGCATTCTGCACATTTGTAAGCTGATAATTCGTTTGACTCCGGACCCCCAGAGAGCAAATAAAAACCATTGACAGGAGAAGTACTACTTTTTTCTTCATAGTATTGAGATTTTATATCAAATAAAAGATAAATTTATCAATTAAATATCTTCAACCTGTTTTTCTTTTCATCCGGATCTGGTATAATTTTTCTGTTCCAGGTCCATTGGTAATTTATTGTCTTTTAATTCATAATGAACTATTTTTGAGTAAAGTATTTCTTAGTAAGTTAAACAACTGAAACAGTAAAAAGATAGGGACATGCGGTGACATGTCCCTAACTTATGTTAAATTCATCAACTGAATTTCAAAAAATGACGATTTATGTCCTCCTCCATTTTATACCGCAACCTATAGCTTTGGTAACGGTAACCTGAACCTGTTCATTCTTAAGAAGCGCGCTAACCGCGTTAACAACATATTTCTTATCTGCTTTATCGGGGTCATCTGCATTATTATCGATGGCTCCCACATATTCTACCGCAAGTTTACCGTCTTTTTTTGAAAGAACATAGGCATGAGGCGTATTGGTAGCACCATAAAGCTTTGCAATCGCCTGTGATTCGTCGTAGAGATATTCGAAATCATACCCTTTTTCTTTGGCTACTTTCTTCATTTCCTCATAGGAATCACCCGGTGAAACATTTTTATCATTGCTGTTAATTGCAATTACAGGATACCCTTTACTGCTGAA
>JADGPY010000482.1 GCA_017882205.1 Chitinophagaceae bacterium | reverse complement strand
ACTGCCTACCTGGTATATTCATTTGTTGTGCTGTCCTCTTTCCATTACTTGCCCATATTAGGTATAGTAGCGTTTATACTTGTTTTTTATTACTTCTTCAAAAACAGCCTGGTCATATTTGTAGTGGCAGCTGTTTGCCTTTTTCCATTGTTATATATCTTGTCTAAACACGTTGCCATTAGCAGCGCGGTAAATATCCGCAGTGCTACCTATAACACCAGGGAAGTGCATTTTGTGTTTGGTGATAACTCCGGGATCCTTAGTTATCACAATAGCCCAGATTCAGTAATGGCTAAAAGTAATCTTATAAGGGAAGATTTGTTACAAATAAAATATGATAAAATCCGGTTGTATTTACTGGGTGAGAATGATAATTATTTTATTGTTTTAAATCAACAACCAATTTCAAAAAATATTGGTGTACTGCCAATAGGTAGTGTTTATTTCATTGATAAGAAAGATGTAATACTTACTAAAATTATAATACGATGAAACGAGTAAAAATGAGTTCCTGGCCTGGTATGGTATCTTCCATGGTTTGTCTGGTAATCTTTTTGACGAATTGTTCGAATCATTCATCAAACCAGGGTAATGGATCAAACCCAATAATTGATACCGGGACTCATTCTATCGCCGGAAACGGGACCGGGAATGTCACTACCGCGGTAAACACAACCGGAGAAAACCCCACCCATACATTAGGTGAGGATAGTATTAGTATACCGGTTTTTGCATTCTGGACTGATAAAGCAACAGGGGGAAAATTTGATGGGCTATATGATTCGATTACCAGCCTTTTTAAATACTGCGAGGCAAATAAAACCCAGAAGGTTAATAGCAATGAGGTAACGATCGATGAGTTGAATAAATGTAGCAAGATGGGGCAAATGACCCCTCTGTGGTGTGTGATAAAACTTGATAATAAATCTCAATTTTGTAATATACTCGCCCTGGATTCTACGAATAATAAATTGCTGATCTTGAATTCAAAGAATGATACCATTGTTGCGTCTATGCATAAATTTTCACCAGTGGAAAAGCAGAAGATTAAGATTAAGCTATACCAGCCTAGTGCTAACCTGCAGCAAATGAGAACGATGGAGCCGCTATTAAAGAATGATAATATTAAGGAGCAACGATTTATTATTCATAAGAGCTTTGCCCGTTTGCCGAAGTAAGAAATGCTTATTGTATGTATGGTTCATTTACAAATTCACCGATATCCCCCCATTGCCATTAAATCTTTTTGAGTTAAAACCCAGTATGTCAAAATATTTCTGATCGGTTATGTTCTGAAGATCCGTAAAAACCTTGAAAGCTTTGCAGAACCTATATTCTCCGTAAAGATTTATTGTATGATATCCTTTTATTGTTATAGGCGCTGCTGCATATTGCCCCTCGTAAAATTTGCCTACCGACCGCAGGTGAACAGACGTAAATAATTTATCACACCAATGATAGCCGAGGTCAATATTGAAAGTATTCTTAGGACGACGATAAAGATTATAATAAGAAGTATCCTTGCCTGAGTTAATCGTGTGTAGCATCCCATCCACATAAGAATAATTAGCAGTAAGGGTTAACTTTTTCATGATCGTTGTTGAGAACTCTGCCTCAAAACCGTAATCCTTTTGCCGGTCTTCATTAATATACATGCTGTTATAATTCGCATCCGTATAAAAGGTTATTACATCCCTGGTATTTCTTTGAAATGCAACAACCCGTGCCATTTTATTTTCTTTTAAATATTGAATACCTTCTTCGAAGCTTGAAGAAACTTCGGGCTTTAATGCGTTGTTCCCGAATTCTCCATACAACTGGTAAAGAGTAGGAACATGGTAACCGGAAGAAATATTTGCAAATAGTTTCCAGTTCTCATCTAATTTATATGAAGGCCCAAAAGAATAGGTTGCATTATTACCATAAACGCTGTGATGGTTATACCTACCGCCTAGCTCTGCTGAAAATTGCTTAGCATTAAAAAGAAGCGAGGCAAATATTCCTGACTGGTTGGTATGGATGGAGTCTGATGATAAAGGTGGGGTTACATAAGGTCCGAATGAACTTATAGACATATAGTATTGATCACTTCCATTACTGCGGTAATCAGCACCTGTTATAAGGTTTATATTTTTAGTTAATCGGAAATTACCACAGAGTTCCGCAAAATGAGATTTGCCAGTGTACTTGCCATGCTGGAATTTTGCGAATCCACCTATTGAAGTTGAGTCGTCGATATATTCACGGTCGTACCAATTATAGTTGTAATTGAACTGTACAATATGTTGGTTAAAATGATAGATGGCCTGGGCGCCGGCAAGAGTATTCTTTGTTGTGTAAGTATAATCTTTATCATCTGCAAAGGCACCGGCATCTACATCAGCTCTATTCTTATTGATCTTTGCATATGCCCTTAGTTCCAGGTTTTTGTCAGACTTATATCCAATGCTGGCTTGAAATGCATCCTGGTGAAAGCCATCCTTATCGAAGTTTTTATTGCCGGTAGAATCATAGGCCGCGGAAATCCCTTTGCTAGCGGTTTTACTATAGCCCACAAAATAATTAAATCCTTTTGAGATACTTCCACTCAGTGCAACCGATTCTTTATAGGTATCATAACTTCCGGCTGAAAGATCAACAGAAAGGGTGACCGGCTTTGAGCTATTCTTTTTTGTGATGATATTTATAACTCCCGCTACCGCATCAGATCCATACAGGGTAGATTGCGCTCCTTTCATAATCTCTATTCTTTCTATCTGGGTAAGAGAAAAACTGTTCAGATCAAAATCACTGTTTATGCCAGCTGCATCATATAGAGGTATCCCATCAAGAAGTATGAGGGTATTGGTAGATGCCGATCCTCTGATGAATACCGTCTGGTTAGTGCCAGTGGTATTATTGGCACCACTAACAGTTATGCCTACTTGTTCGTTTAGCAGTTCACCAATATTCTTTCCTACACTTTTTTGTAATTGCTCCTGAGTGATCACTGAAAGAACTTTACCTGTTTCCACCTGTTTAATGGGGAACTTGGTTGCTGTGATCACAACGGTGTTCAAAGTTTTAATAGTGTCTTGTGCATTTGAAGCACTACAGATCAGCAGTGCTGCGAGAGAAGAAATGAATTTGTTGCTCATGTTACTTTTTTTATTCCGATCTATACATCGGAAGGTTTAAAATGAGCTTTGAGAAATAAAGTGAAATATAAAATGGGCTGCACTTTACATTCCATGCCTTTCGTCCCGAAAGCTTTGAATGAATGTAAGAGGCAGGTCTTCTGGCTTGTAACCCATCTCTGATGCCTTCCCGCCTCCGAATGGAGACAGTGGCTTGTAGATCGAGATTTCCCTTTATCCGCTATAGGCAGATGTGGGGTAGTTACTTACAGCTACGGGGATAGCTCCGGAATTTAACCGGATTCCCATTTAATCACTCCGCGGGGCGGAGAAGAACCAATTACAAAGCGAAGGTAAGATTTT
>JADGPY010000119.1 GCA_017882205.1 Chitinophagaceae bacterium | reverse complement strand
TCGGCGTGTTAGATGATATTTTTACCAAATCACCTCTGACTTATAAAGCTTATGACAATAATCTTATCGTTATAGCTCCGCGGGAACTTTTACAGCAGCAAAAAATAACCGGAACTGTTATCGACAAGAATGGGGCACCAATTCCTGGTGCGAACATTGTTGTTACCGGAACAACTCACGGAACGATGACCGATATTGATGGTAAATACAGTATTGATATTCCTCAGGGAGCCATAAGCCTGACTTTCTCATTTATTGGAATGGAACCGCAGGAGAAAATCATCGGGACATTGACTCAAATCAACGTAACAATGGTTGATTCAGCTATCGGCCTCGACGAGGTAATTGTTGTTGGTTATGGAACCATGAAGAAATCAGATTTAACAGGATCGGTTGCTTCAATTCCCGAATCGAGGTTGAAAGAATTACCTGTTACAAATGTACTCCAGGCAGTTCAGGGAGCTGTAAGCGGAATTAATATTATACAAACAACTATGGTTCCGGGTGGTGTGGCCTACAATGGTGCTACTACATCCGTAACAATAAGAGGAGTAAATTCAATTTCGGCAAGCAGCAATCCACTTTACGTAGTTGACGGGGTACCGTTAATGAGTGGTTCAATGAACGATATAAACCCGAATGATATTAAATCCATTGAAGTTTTAAAGGATGTTTCTTCTGTAGCCATTTATGGCACACGTGGTGCAAACGGGGTTATTCTTATTACTACAAAGCGCGGAACAGACGGTAAACCTGTTATTAGATACGGAGCCTATGCTGGTCCGGAAATGATGGTTAACGTTTTTAAACCAATGAATGGTCCGGAATATGTAAGAAAGTATGTTAACGCCAGAATACAAAATGGATTTGCAGTAACTGACTCTGTGCCCACAGCGAGTGAAAAAAGCAACTATCTGGCCGGCAAAACCACAGACTGGATAAAAGAAATCTCTCAGGCTGGATTTATTCAGGATCATAACTTAAGCTTATCGGGAGGTACTAAAGGTTTAAAATATTTTGTTTCCGGAGATTATCTCGACGAGAAAGGGGTGTTGAAAGGCTATCAATATAAACGTGTAAGTTTGCGTGCAAATATTGATGCTGATGTAACCGAATGGCTGTCTGTGGGAACATCTCTTTCTTTTGTAAATAATAATTCTGATGGAGGCCGCGTAAATTTATTGTTAGCCACTCAAATGAGTCCATACGGCCAAGAATATGATGCGTTGGGTAATTATTTTTTGATTCCTATGACCAACCAGACATTATATCCTAATCCATTATTAGGGTTATATACTTCAGCTACAAGGCAGAATAAGAATATGAACGCCAACTTTTTTGCTGAGTTGAAACCCAATTTTATAAAAGGACTCAAATATAAGATGAACGGGGGTTATGCATTCAATCCAACTTTAAATACCAATTATACAGGCCGGATGGCTAATAATTTAAATGGTACCGCTTCAATTTCTAACACTCAAGCCACTAACTGGATTTTGGAGAATATCCTTAGTTATGAACAAACTTTTGAGAAACACCAAATTAACCTGACAGGCCTGTACAGCGCACAGGAAAACAAAACACTCAATAATGGCCTCAACTCCAATACTTTTATTAACGATCAGCTTGATGTTTATAATATGGCATCGGGTGCAGTTCAAACCGTTTCATCAGGCTATTCACGAAATGCCCTGATTTCACAAATGGGGCGAATCAATTATTCGTACGCAAGCAAATATTTACTTACGCTTACTGCACGCCGGGACGGATATTCGGCATTTGGAAGTGGTACTTCAAAGTTTGCAACTTTCCCCTCTGTTGCTTTGGGATGGAATATAGCCAATGAAAACTTTATGAAACAGTTTTCTTTTATTGATGTTTTAAAATTACGGGCATCTTATGGCAAATCGGGTAATCAGGCAATAAATCCATACCAAACTTTGTCGACTCAAAATACGGTTCAATATGTCTATAATGGTGCTACTGCTACAGGTGTTATCGCAAATCAATTAGGTAACAGTAATTTGACCTGGGAGACGTCCACGGGGATAAATCTTGGTTTGGATTTTACAGTATTGAAAGGAAGGATCAGTGGAACTGTAGAATGGTATCAAATGCAAACCAATGATATTTTACTGAGACGGAATTTACCCAATATTTCGGGGTTTGCAAATATTTTAGATAATATTGGTAAAACTGAAAATAAAGGTGTTGAGGCCTCGCTGAAGACTGTGAATTTGCAAATTAAAGACTTTTCATGGGAAACAAGCCTCAATTTTACTGCCAACCGTAATAAGATTACCGAACTCTATGGTGATAATAAAGACGATATCGGTAATAAGTGGATTATTGGAAAACCATTACAGGCGGTTTATGATTACGAATTGGTAGGTATCTGGCAGACAAGCGATGCTGCTCTTATGGCAACAATGGATCCTGGCGCTAAAGTTGGCGACATGAAATTTAAAGATACGAATGGTGATAATCTGATCAATGAAAAAGACAGGGTTTACCTTGGAACTTCGCTTCCCAGGTGGATTGGAGGAATATCCAATACATTTACGTATAAAAATTTCCGAATGAATATTTTTATTCAAACGGTTCAGGGTGTTTTAAAAAACAATCCGGTATTAAATTTTGCTGATCAATCTTTAATAATCAATCTTCCTGCATCGGTGGATTACTGGACAGAGGAAAATCAAAGCAATACACGTCCGTCTTTAAGAACAGGCACTAACTCAAGAGGGTATGGATACCCAAGTGATGCAAGTTATACCAGGATCAAAGATATCACCCTAAGCTATACCTTACCACACGTAATTTCTGATAAACTCAAAATTGGTGAGTTATCGATGTACGTTAGTGGCCGTAATCTTTACACATTTACTAAATGGAAAGGGTGGGATCCTGAAAATACATTTACACCTGGGTATACTAATAATTTTGACAATTATCCTAATGTGGCTACATACGTCTTCGGGATTAATCTGACTCTTCGTTAATAATAAAAAAAGAAAAACATGAAAAAAATAATCATATATTTTTTAGGAATACTTATAGGCTTAAGCTTGTTTTCTGCCTGTAAAAAAAGTTTTCTCAATGAGGAGCTTAAATCTACTTATGCTCCTCAGAATACCCTAAAGGACTCATTGGGGTTTGATGCTGCCATAACCGGGCTAATATTCCAGTTTCGCCAGCAATGGACAGGTGAGCCACAGGGATTGATCTGTGTTATGCAAGTGGGAACAGACATTGCAATTTCAGTTCAACCACAGGGTGCTGAAGTTCCATATACGAATTATGCTGCATTGAATTCGCAGGATGTGGGTGCAAGTTTTTACTGGAGTTGGGCATATCAAATCATTAATAATGCAAATTTCATTATTAATGGAGTACTGGATCCCTCTCTTGCAGGAATGTCAGCTACTTATAAGAAAGGAATAGAAGCTGAAGCCAGATTTTACCGAGCTTATGCTTACAACTTTCTTTCAACACTTTATGGAGGAGTACCCATTATAGAGAAACCCATAACTTCTCCAAAAACAGATTTTGTCAGGGATACTCAAGATGCTGTAATCAATTTCATTATTACTGACTTGGAATTTGCAACAACCAACTTAAGGGACATTGATTATATTTCAAAAGTAATCAGAAGAGAAGGACGTGTATGCAAAAGCGCTGCAGAGCAATTACTTGCCGAAGTTTATCTAAGGGCGAAAAAACCTGATTTGGCAGAAATACAGTGTAAGAACATAATTAACTCAGGCTTTTTTCAATTAACGACTTCACGCTATGGCGTAAAAAGCACCTCGCCAGGTGATCCGTTCTCTGATATGTTTATTACCGGTAACCAGCGTCGCAGACAAGGTAATCAAGAGGCTATCTGGGTAATTGAACAAGAGTATAATGTACTTGGCGGTGCTGCATTTCAACCCGGCAATACTACTCCAAGTGATCAACACAGGAGGGTATGGGTAGC
>JADGPY010000481.1 GCA_017882205.1 Chitinophagaceae bacterium | reverse complement strand
TATCTATCAAAAGAAGGAATGGAAATTACCTTCAATACAAGGCCACAACCTTCATTCAACCGACAGTTTGACCTGTTGATAAAAGACCTTGGTGATCTTGAAAAGAAGAAATACAACATCTTCCTTTTTGCAGATAATCCTAAACAGCTTGAAAGGCTTCACAGTATTTTTTCCGACCTGAATGCGTCTATTCAATTTACCCCCATCCCTACATCTATCCATGAAGGGTTTATTGATGATGACCTGGATGTGGTATGTTATACAGATCACCAGATATTCCAGCGTTACCACAAATACAAGGTAAAGCAGGCCTTTAGCAAGAACAAGGCACTAACGTTAAAGATGCTGCGCGAATTACAGCCGGGAGATTTTGTAACCCATATCGATCATGGAGTAGGCGTTTACAGCGGTTTGCAGAAAATAGAAGCGAATGGAAAAATCCAGGAAGCGGTTCGGATAGTATATAAAGATCATGACCTCTTATATGTAAATATTTCATCTCTTCATAAGATCAGCAAGTATAGTGGAAAAGAAGGCACTGTTCCAAAAATGAATAAACTGGGAAGCAATGTATGGAATAAATTAAAAGATAAAACAAAGAAACAGGTAAAGGATATTGCCACAGACCTGATAAAATTATATGCACAAAGGAAAAGCCTGAAAGGATTTGCTCATGCGCCGGATAATTATATGCAAACCGAACTGGAAGCTTCTTTCATTTATGAGGATACCCCGGATCAGAACAAGGCCACCATCGATGTAAAAAGAGATATGGAAAAGCCTTCGCCTATGGACAGGCTAGTATGCGGTGACGTTGGTTTTGGGAAGACAGAAATAGCGATCCGTGCAGCATTTAAAACCTGCTGCGACAACAAACAGGCAGCAATCCTTGTTCCCACCACCATCCTTGCCTACCAGCATTACAAGACCTTTACAGATCGCTTAAGGGATTTCCCGGTGACCGTTGATTATATCAACCGATTCAAATCCTCTAAGGAGAAGAAGGAAACCATGAAGAAGGTGGAAGAAGGAAAGATCGATATCATCATAGGAACCCATGCCTTACTTGGAAAAGATGTGAAGTTCAAGGATCTTGGAATAATGATCATTGATGAAGAACAGAAGTTTGGTGTATCAGCGAAAGAAAAACTAAAACTTATTCGAACAACTGTTGATTCATTGACGCTAACGGCGACCCCTATCCCAAGAACGCTTCAATTTAGCCTGATGGGGGCAAGAGACTTGAGTATCATTAATACCCCGCCTCCAAACAGGCAACCTATCCAAACAGAAGTTCACCAGTTCAACCAGGACTTTATCAGGGAAGCCCTTTATTATGAAGCAGAGCGGGGAGGCCAGGTCTTTTTTATCCATAACCGGGTAAACGGGCTTGCAGAAATGAAAGGTTTGATACAGGGTTTATGCCCCGACCTCAGTATTGCTTATGCGCATGGTCAAATGGATGGTGACCAATTGGAAGATACCATTCTTGATTTTATGGATAAGAAATATGATGTTCTTGTTTGCACAAACATTGTTGAGAGTGGGGTTGACATCCCGAATGTGAACACGATCATCGTAAATAATGCACACCAATTTGGCCTAAGTGATTTGCATCAGCTAAGAGGAAGGGTAGGCAGAAGTAATAGAAAAGCATTCTGCTACCTGCTTGCTCCGCCAATGAGCACTTTACCAGTGGACAGTCGCAAACGACTTAATACTCTTGAGCAATACAGCGACCTTGGTAGTGGTTTCCAGATTGCCATGAGGGATCTTGATATCAGGGGGGCGGGTAACCTTTTGGGGGGCGAACAAAGTGGGTTCATTGCTGAAATTGGTTTCGAAATGTACCAGAAGATCCTTGACGAAGCCATCAGAGAGTTAAAAAGAAAAGAATTTAAAGAACTCTTTAAAGAGGAGATAAGTCAGCAGGATGATTTTGTAAAAGATTGCACTATCGATACAGACCTTGAGATCCTTATTCCAGATGAATATGTAGAAAGCGTAACTGAGAGATTAAGCTTATACTCAAGACTGGATAATTGCGAAACAGAAAAAGACCTCGTAGTTTTTCATGATGAGATGAAGGATCGATTCGGACCTATTCCTCCAACAGTGGAAGACCTCTTTGCTACAGTTCGGTGTAGGAAGATAGCCGTAGAACTAGGGTTTGAGAAGATGCTTTTAAAAGATGCAACGCTTAAGTGCTTTTTTGTGAGCAATCCTGAATCGGCATATTTTCAGAGTCATACTTTTAATGGGATATTGAAGTTTATTCAAACCCAAACCAATAAAGCGAGGTTGAAGCAGGTGGGAAGGAATGGGATTTTGATTGTGGAGAAGATAAATACTACAGAGGAGTTATATACTTTCCTTTCGAGAATGAATGATTCGATAGAATAGTTTTAGGGGCAATTGCTTTACTAAATATTTTAGTATTCAGATATTCTTTCCGATCTTTGGATGATAATTCAGGATATGAAGGCAATTGTAGATTGTAATAGTTTTTACTGTGCATGCGAAAGACTTTTTCGTCCTGAATTAGCTCACCAACCTGTTATTGTATTAAGTAATAATGATGGTTGCATCATTTCAAGATCAGATGAAGCAAAAGAACTTGGAATAAAGATGGCTGCTCCTTATTATAAAGTGCGCTCTTTTGCCCGGGAGAAAAATATCGCAGTATTTTCATCCAATTACAATCTATATGGAGAATTAAGCCTAAGAGTAATGCAGACATTAAAAACGTTCGTTGGTGATAATAATGTGGAAGTATATTCTGTGGATGAATCATTCGTTAACCTAAGCCATATTCCAGCAGACCAACTTCAAAACTTTTGCCTGGTATTAAAACATGCAGTTGAAAGATGGACAGGAATACCAGTGTCAATAGGGGTTGCTAAAAGCAAGGTATTGTGCAAAGCTGCAAACCGGATTTCAAAGAAACAGCAATTAGAAACGAAAGGAGTGGTTATTTTACAATCAGAGGAGACCATCAGGGCTGCGCTGGAAAAAATGAGTGTAAGTGATGTATGGGGGGTAGGCCAAAGATTTGCTATAAAGCTGGAAGAGCAGGGAGTAATTACTGCCTGGGATTTAAGAAATATGAATGAAGAATGGGGCAGGAAAAATCTTGGAGGGGTGGTAGGGGTCAGGCTGATTCGCGAATTACATGGAGAGGAGTGCATAGGGATAAAGGAGGCATTAGTTGTAAAAAAAATGATTGCTACAACCAGGATGTTTGGATCACCTGTTACCTCTCTAAGGGAGTTAAAAGAATCTGTAGCTTCTTATGTATCGCGTGCTGCTGAAAAGCTAAGGAGACAACATTGTTGCGCTCAACAGATGTATGTTTTTGTGGTTACCAACGATTATAAGAAAGCCTATGAATATACTCCCCAAAATTTTGG
>JADGPY010000480.1 GCA_017882205.1 Chitinophagaceae bacterium | reverse complement strand
ATCATCTTTTACATTACCTGAAACCGTATGAGTTTGGGCAAAAACCAATATGCTGCTTAGCATAAGCAATGCATATAGCATTAGAAATTTTCTCATGTGTGATTTTTAATTTTTTAGTTTTATTAGTTGAAATTCTCTGGATATATTGCAATAAAGGATCTGTTAAAAAACAATAAACTATGTTAAATAATCATGACATAGGCATGCAATCTTTTGCTGCATAAAAAGAATCTTATGACTTAAGTATGACAATTAATAACAAGTATAATTTTAGTCAAAAAAGCATCTCTTTTTTAAAAATATTCAACTAAATAAAGTATTAGTAAATAAAAATTAATAAAGTATTAAATTTCTCTATTATATATTTATTTGAATATTAAAAAGATTCTTTTATTAATAAAGCTAAATCTTCAATGAACTATCATAAACTCACACCTTCTATCGGTAAAAAAAAAATCAATTAATGAGCAAAAAAATTGGGTATTTTGTGCGTTTTACTCTCGACAGATGAAAATTTAAATACAAGTCTTAAATAAACAAAAAGGGCTGAATATCAGCCCTTTTATAAAATAAATTAAAATTAACCTTTATTGCCTAACCCATTTTTCATAAATCTGGCGACTATATGCGCTTTGGTCAAGCCCAGCTGCGGCATTTGTATAGCCATAATGCATATAAAAGGTCTTAGTAGCCGGGTCATACGTATTATTATAAATAGCCTTATTAAATGTAGCATCCCCCGGCACATGTCCGCCATTACTTGGATCTGAGTAATCAGTACTACCGGGATTATCAAGAGTCATAAAACCAGAAGACAATTCATCACCTGAAGACCAGTTTACCGGTAGATTATTTATTACGTCAAACTGAAATTGGTTGCCCAAATCTCCTACGCCAGTTTGAACTCTTATTGCATTAATAGTATTGAGGTGTTTTATTGTATTTATTGCCCGGCCTGCTGAAGGATGGAAGAACCAACCTGTAACATTATAATCCGCGTCCCACTCATTTTTTACTACAATAGCATAAATCACAGATTTTAAATTATCTGCTATTGCTATTCCTTGTGCATCTACTATTTTCAAAGCAATAGCATTTTGAATAGACAGGTCAACCTTACTAGGAATTATTGTTAACTCTATTACACCAAGCCTTTCACCTTTTTTAATAGTTGCTATTAAGCCTGGCAGTGCAAATGCACTATCTGCTAATTGTACAAAATGTGTCACCACACCAGAAGGATTTGGATTGGTGGGAGTAACGGTTGTATCAGTATGAGCAGCATTATAATCTACCAGGGCTACGGGGTCATACGCTAAAGTAACCTGAACATCTTTATCAGGAATCGGGCCTCCAAGTTCAACATATATTTTTACAACCTGGGGTACTGGTGTTACGTCAAATGCCAGCGCTTTAAATCCAATTACCGGCAAATCTACCACATTTGTTACCTGGGAAAAATCAGTTTCCAAAGAAAGACGATTTTTTATACAGGAGTTAAGCGCAGTAAGCAGAATTAAAGTTCCCGCAATAAGCCCTAACCATTTATTATTATTTTTCATATTTATTTTTTAATTTTTTAGTACAAATTATCAATTGCGCTTTATCTCATCCACCATATTTTATTTACCTGGTGATTAATAGTACCTTCAGCCGCTACATTTTCAGGATTTTTATCATATTCACTTTGTGGATATAACCAATGTAAAGGAATTTTTGGAACATCAATATAGGGTGAAACACTTAAAGGTGTATCGCCTAATGGCCCGGTATATGGTGCATTACCCGTATGTAAATAATCAAATTTCCTATAGTCATTATAAGCCTCAAAACTATTAATACTATTTAAAGCAGCCCATTTTTGTCGAAGAATAATTGTTTGTTTTGCCAAAGCAGTAGTAGCAGTACTATAATCAATCTTGGCATTACCTACACCTTCCGCATAATAATTAGTAAAAGCAGTTTGATAATCAGCCACACCGAGATAACGCATAGATTCTATTATTCCCTGTTGATAAAGCATGTTGTCATCCCCCGAAATATATCCAAGTGCAACAGCTTCTGCATGGATAAAATAACTTTCTGCGGCAAGCATCATAACGGCAGGTGCAGAAGGCCCTTGAAGTACACCATCTCCAAAAAGTGAATAATTTCCGTTGGTAGGATTACCATTGGTTGCGCCTAAGATATTACCGACAAATTGTCCACTACTCGCAACCGGAGAAAATTCCCGGTCTAATCTTGGGTCAGTAGTACTCTTATAAAAATTAACTGCAAAAACACTAGGCGCCCAAAAATCTCCAAAACTTGAAACCTGGCCACCACTAAGATCATAAAAACGCTCCCAGAATGGATTTCCCTTTCCGGTAGAATTAGTGTAACCCGGTTGAACTAATGCATCAGTAGTTAAAAACCCAGCCGTTTCATTTTTAGTTAAATCAAGATTCGATTGAAAAAAATCTGGCTTTGTAGTTAATTCTGACATCCTTAACAACATTCTTAACCGAACTGTATTGGCAAATTGTACCCATAAAGTTTTATCTCCCCCAAACATAATGTCTGAATTTGATGAAGCAGTTGTTCCTGAACTTTTAATCAGTTCAATGCCTTTTTGAATTTCTATGAATAAACTATCGTAAATATCCATACCTTTTGAGTAAGCAGGTCTTAACGAAAGGGCTCCTTTTAAGGCATCTGCATAAGGAACATCGTTCCATAAATCAACAAGATGCTGATAATTATACGATTTCATGATCCTTGCTACTCCTTCTAAAAATGGCTGACCGTTAGCATTAGCTTTGTCTTCTATATATTGATAATCTTCAAGATTATCATATATAGATTGCCAAAAACCATCTCCAAAAGAATTTTGCATTTTATATGTGCTGAAGTCAGAAGAACTTATAGCATAACTCCCGCTGATAGCCCATGTGCCCATCCAGCCACTCATTGAGGTAGGACCGGGGTAGTAATTTGCTACTGTTACTGCAAGGGCAGCGGGTAATACATAACTTGGATCAGCAGAAGTCGATTGATTGGGATTGGTATTTACATCCAGGTATCCCTTTTTACAACCAACACCTGCTATCAAAGAAAGTATCGTGAGTATTAAAAATATTTTTTTCATTTTATTATTTTTCAGTTAACTGTTTTGTTTAGAATGTGATATTAACATTGGCTCCAAAAATCCTTGTAGGAGGGTTCTGATTAATATCAGTGGTACCAATATTATTCCCGGTTGTATTGCTGAATTCAGGATCAGTCCAAACATTATCTTTAGCCTTAAAGGTGAAAAGATTACGGCCGACTACAGCAATAGATATTTGTTTGATAAAGGAATTACTACCGAAGATATTTTTGGGTAATGTATAAGAAAGAGATACTTCACGAATTTTCCAGAAATCAGCACTGTTCATTAAAGGACTGCCTGCGTTATCCCAGGTGCTTGCCCAAAAATCATTATTACCATTTTTTACAGCAATACTCGTATTGGTTACATATTTACCGGTACCATCGTCATAAACTGAATTTGGTATTACAAAACGTGTACGGTCGGTCGAAGCTGATTTAGCTGAAACTCCTGTAAAATCCAATGATCCTCCTATATTATTATAGATTACTGCTCCAAATCTTCCTTCCGCTAAAACTGATAAGGTTAACCCTTTATAACTAACACTCGTATGTAAACCAAGAATATAAGGGGGATTAGATGTGCCATAAGTTGTTAAATTTCCATTAGGTGTTGGGAAACCTGAATTTTTATCAACAATAATATGCCCCTGAGGATCTCTTAACCAATCTGTTACTTTTATTTGGGGAAATGCTCCATCAATATATGCATGTTTAACACCATTGGAATCTGTATATGCTTTTTGCTGTTTTACTACAAATTGATTACCAGCTAAAAGAAAGTCATTTATACCAGGATAAAGAGATAAAACCTCATTTTTATTATACGCAAAATTAGCTCCAATAT
>JADGPY010000118.1 GCA_017882205.1 Chitinophagaceae bacterium | reverse complement strand
TATTATCAATTGCAACAGGTTATCAGAATCCGCACTTTGTTGATCCAAAGCCTAGTTATATAATCAGCTTGTCCAATGCTAATGTGTTTGTAACCGTGGGGTTGGATCTCGAAACAGGCTGGTCTCCTCAATTACTTACCAGTTCCAGGAATTCAAAGATCCAAAAAGGCTCTCCGGGTTATGTTGATGCTTCTGAGGGTATCGGGTTATTCCAGGTTCCATCTTCTTCAAACCGTGGGGAAGGCGATATTCATATTTTTGGAAATCCACATTATTGGCTTGATCCCTTAAATGGTAAAGTGATCGGCAGAAACATTGCCAATGGGCTTGAAAGGGTTGATCCTGAAAATAAAACTTTTTATGAAAAGAATCTTTATGCTTTTTTTGACCAGATAGATGCAAAGATGAAAATATGGCAGGCGATGATGGCGCCATTCAAGGGTTCAAAGATCATTGCATACCACAATGAGTGGGTTTATTTTGAAAAAAGATTTGGGTTAGAAATAGTAGATTTTATGGAACCTAAGCCAGGTATTCCACCATCTCCATCACAACTGGTTAAAGTTATTCATGAAGTGCAGGCGAATAAAATCAAGGTGATCATTTCATCGCCTTATTTCACCACTTCATCATCCGATGTAGTGTCAAAGCAAACTGGGGTTAAGGCGTTAACCATGGCTACATCCACGGGAGCGTTTCCTGCGGTAAAAACCTACCTGGATGTTTTTGATTACGACATTAATTTATTGATTGCGGCATTGAAATAAGTCGATCTTTTTATAAATTACACCTCTTAATGATTACTTATGTTGTTTGAAATGTTTCAATTGCCTTTTATGGTTCAGGCTTTTTCTGCAGCCGTAATCACAGGGATCTTACTCTCATACCTGGGAGTACATGTTGTAGGAAGAGGGATTGTTTTTGTTGATCTTGCACTGGGCCAGATCTCTTCCCTGGGAGTGGCTTTTGCGGCATTTATCGGTACCGGTCTCACATCCATTCCTTTAATCTTCACACTGGCTGGCGCTCTATTAATGTCGTTTATAAACATTCGGGATAAGAGACTGAAGCAGGAAGCCATCATCGGTATACTATATGCATTCGCTTCAGCACTTACAGTGTTGCTAATATCAAAAACAGCACATGGAGATTCTGATATACAGGAAGTGCTTTTTGGAAATATCCTATCTGTAAGCTGGAGCCAGATATCAAGCCTTGGAATTGTATTTGGCGCCATTTTATTAGTACAACTGGTCTTCTTCCGTAAGTTTTTTGGGTTAACTGAATCCTTTGAAAATGGGGTTAATCATCTTGTAGGGATATTCAATCTCTGGAATTTTTTGTTTTATATTTCGATAGGTCTGGCAATTGTATTTGCAGTCAGGATCAATGGGGTGATCCCTGTTTTTTCATTCCTCATCATTCCTGCAGTATCAGCGATCATGGTCACAAAAAATAAGGCAGCTGTTTTGATAATTTCCCTTATAATAAGTATTCTTGGCAGTTTCTTTGGATTGAACTTTTCGTTCCACTATGATTTTCCCGCAGGTTCTTCAATAGTAGTAGTGCTGGGAGGAATATTTATACTGGCATCGATTTACGCGATCATTAATTCGTTTAAAAGGAAGAGGCTCTGAACCTTGACTAATAGTAATCAAATTCGGTGCCTTTTGTGTTTTCGTAATTTCCATCATAGGTAACAAAAAAGTAAAGGTATACTACCCGGCTAAGACGCATTAACCAAGGCTGGATTAGTACAAGAAACACAGTATTTGAAATCAACCAATAAAATATCCTATTGTCGTTAAAAGAAATTCCAATTAATATCCACCATAATATAAATGTGATCCCCGACATCAGTACTGCAATTCCATAGCTTACATATCCGGTACCATACCAGAAACCAACTTCCAGGTCATATTTCTGTTTACATACCGGGCAGTTGTCATACATCTCAAAAATATGCTTCGTGCTTAGTTTACTATAAGGATTGCCACTCTTGAACATGTCTCCCCGCCTGCATCTTGGACATCGCATGGTAAGGATGCTCCATGGTAAACCTGGCTTATGTTTTTTTCCTGTCATGGGCCGCAAAGGTAGTTCTTACAAAACTTATGCACTAACAGCCGACACTTTCTTACGTTCGCCGATTTGTTGCCGCCACATAGCATAATAAAGTCCCATTTTTGATATAAGGCTTTCATGCGTGCCGGTTTCTATTACTTCGCCTTTTTCTAGCACATAGATCTTGTCTGCATGCATTATTGTACTCAAACGGTGAGCAATTAATATCGTGATCTGTTCCTGTTGAGAAGAAACTTCCTTTATTGTATTTGTTATCTCCTCTTCAGTTAATGAATCCAATGAAGAAGTGGCCTCATCAAATATTAATAAATGAGGCTTACGTAGAAGTGCACGTGCTATTGATAAACGCTGTTTCTCACCGCCAGAAATCTTGATACCCCCTTCTCCGATCAATGTGTCTAATCCATTTTCTGCCCGTTCTAATAAATTATAGGAGGAAGCCTTTTTCAATACATCGATCATCTCATCATCAGTCGCGTTAGGATTTACGAAGAGAAGATTTTCTCTGATGGTACCCGCAAACAGTTGAGTATCCTGTGTAACAAATCCTATCTGTGTTCGTAAAGTATCGAAGTCTATATGTTTCCCATCAATGTTATTATATAAAATCTCTCCTTCTTCCGGCCTGTACAATCCAACCAGCAACTTCACCAGGGTTGTTTTGCCCGAACCAGACGGACCAACAAAGGCTATGGTATCACCTGACTTTACATCAAAGCTAATATTTGACAATGCAGGCTGACTTGCGGTCTGATGTTTAAAGCGAACATTTACAAATTCAAGCTCTTCAATCGCGCCAAAGTTTACCGGATCAGCTGGTTTAAGTTCAGGAGACTTGATCATGATGTTGTGAAAATTATTTAAAGATGCTTCAGCTTCACGGTAAGTTATAATGATATTTCCAATTTCCTGGAGTGGTCCAAAAATGAAAAAAGAATAGAACATAAGAGTAACTAGCTGGCCTGCCGTGAGGATATCCTTAAATACCAGGTACATAAGCGCGAACATGATCCCCTGGCGTAAAGCATTTACACACGTCCCCTGGATGAAGCTTATGCTACGGATGCTTTTTACTTTTTTTAATTCAAGGTTCAGAATCTTGTAAGTATTATTATTTAATCTTTTAATTTCCTGGTCCGTTAGTCCCAGGCTTTTAACAAGCTCAATATTTCTCAAGCTTTCTGTGGTGCTGCCTGCCAAAGAGGTAGTTTCTTTTACGATGGTTTTTTGAATCACTTTTATCCGCTTGCTTAAAAAACCAGTGAGCAATGACAACAACACGATTCCACCAAAGAATACCGGCATGATGGACCAGTGTAGTGAGAAAGCATAAATGGAAACAACCACCACACCCACAAACAGGCCGAACAAAATATTAATAAAGGAAAGAATAAATTTCTCGGTATCAAGACGAACCTTTGTAAGGATGCTGAGCGTTTCGCCGCTACGCTGGTCTTCAAATTCCTGGAAGGGCAGTTTAAGAGAATGTCTCAATCCATCGGTAAAAAGGCTGGCCCCAAATTTTTGGACTACCACACTTGAAAAATAATCCTGGAATGCTTTTGCGATCCTGGAGATCATGGCGACACTTACCAGGATTCCCAGGTATCCTAGAACTCCACTCGTAAATGCGGCGGCAGAACGATGGTTAGCATGTGGATTCACACCATACATTTGTAACATCTTGCCAAAGAAATAGGGATCCAGCATTGAAAACACCTGGTTGATGGTAGCAAGAAAAAGGGCTAGTGCTATAAGCCATTTATATGGCTTTAAATATGTGAGCAATAATTTCATAGATCAAAAATAAGTTTTTCTCGCTTTGCTGGTTGATATTGACTGTTGTTGTTCTTTGTCCGCCCGGATGACCGTTTCGAACGAGTGTTGCATTATCTTTGTGAACTTTGTGGTTAGAATTTATAAGCATTCCCTAACAATATGCACCCATACGAAAAACTATTATTAGAGAATAAAGCCTGGGCGGCAAAAATCAAACTTGATGATCCTGAATATTTTGAAAACTTAGCCCATATTCAAACTCCCGAATTTTTATGGATTGGTTGCAGCGATAGCCGTGTACCCGCAGATAGAATTACTGGAACCCAACCGGGAGAGATTTTTGTTCACCGTAATGTAGCCAATATAGTAGTTAGCACAGACGTCAACCTATTGTCTGCACTGGATTTTGCTGTTACAAATTTAAAAGTAAAGCATGTGATTGTATGTGGGCATTATGGATGCAGTGGTGTTATGGCAGCGGCCTCAAAACACGATCATAAACCGGTCTTAAATATGTGGCTCCGCAATATCAAAGATGTATATAGATTGCATCAGCAGGAGTTAGATGCCATAAAAGATGAAGAGCAACGGATTGATAGATTGACAGAATTAAATGTGCAGGAGCAAGTATATAATCTTGCCAAAACAACCATCATTCAAAGAGCATGGAAAAAAGAAAAACGTCCGGATCTACATGGCTGGGTGTATGGCTTAAAAGATGGAATCATTAAGCCAGTATTCGAGATGAAGGTGGGTACTCATATTGATCCACTCTATGAGTACGATAATCTTTGACTTAAGCTGCTTATTAAGAAAAATGCCGCTTTTCAACGGCACTTTCAATAACTTTCTGGTTGTGAGGTTTAATTCATTTGGTTTTCATGGATGGATTTTGTAGAGAGCGATCATTACCTTGTTAAACAACTGTTACAATCAACTTTCATCTCTCTCCAACCCAACCAAAGGGTTAGTTTTAGCATCAAACACAAAAATACCCTTAGATATATGTCCAAATTATTTCTGGCAATGGCTGTTCTA
>JADGPY010000117.1 GCA_017882205.1 Chitinophagaceae bacterium | reverse complement strand
AAGGCAAACTTTCATTCAGGACATTGATCGAAACACTCAAAAATATACCAGCACATACAAGAGTAAAGTTTCATGCTCAATACAGCGAAAGTATTATTGGAAGTGATAGTAAAGACATTTCAGGCAAAACAGTATCCGCGAATCCAAATTTGCGCCTGGCAAAACCAATTAGTATCCGGAATAAAAGGTTTATCGCGGTAGTAATATCTATCCTATTCTTACTTACTTTCCCGTTACATCTTCTGCTACAAAAGAAAAGGTCTCGTTTTTTTGCAAACGTATTAGCTGTCTTATTCTTACAAAAGGAATGGGTGGGATATGCTTCTCCGGCTAAAAGTTTACCATCTTTGAAACCCGGAATTCTGACCACTACCGGGGTACCTTCATCCCTGAATTTATTGCCATTGCAAAGCCTTGAATCTTCGGATAGTTGGTATGCTTCGGATTACGAGGTAATGCAGGATATTAGAATTATTTGGATGGGATATAAATATTTAGGGGCGTAGAGACGTTGCATGCAACGTCTCAAATGCGACGTCTCTACTTTAAATTCTTTCTCATTTTTCTACTGGTACGGGTCCCATGCTTACTTCAAGGATCTTGGCTCTTATCTTCGCTTCTAATTCATTTGAAAGTTCAGGATTGTCCGTCAGCAATTGTTTTACTGACTCCCTGCCCTGGCCAAGCTTAGTGGTATCATAGCTGAACCAGCTACCACTTTTTTGAATAATACCAAGTTCAACTCCCATATCAATGATTTCCCCTGTCTTTGAAATTCCTTCTCCAAAGATGATATCAAATTCTGCATGCCTGAAAGGAGGTGCGACTTTGTTTTTTACCACCTTCACTTTTACCCTGTTACCAACAGCCTCATCACCATCCTTTATCTGTGCCATCCTACGGATGTCCAATCTCACGGAGGCATAAAACTTTAGTGCATTACCACCTGTAGTAGTTTCAGGGTTTCCAAACATTACCCCTATTTTTTCGCGAAGCTGGTTTATAAAAATGCAAATTGTATTTGTTTTGCTAATGGTAGCAGTAAGTTTACGTAGTGCCTGGCTCATTAATCTTGCCTGGAGACCCATTTTACTATCACCCATTTCACCCTCTAACTCTCCTTTTGGTACAAGTGCTGCAACAGAATCGATCACAACCACGTCCAGGGCGCCGGATAATATAAGCCTATCAGCAATTTCGAGACCCTGTTCTCCATAATCAGGTTGTGAGATGAGCAGGTTGTCAATATCAACACCGACCCTTTGTGCATAAGCACTATCAAAGGCATGCTCAGCATCGATAATGGCACACATTCCTCCTTTCTTTTGCGCCTCGGCAATCACATGAATGGCTATGGTGGTTTTACCGGAAGATTCAGGCCCATAGATTTCAACTACCCGACCTTTTGGAAGACCGCCAATTCCCAGCGCTACATCCAAGCCGATAGAACCGGTCGAAATTACTTCATGTGGCTCCTGTGAGCGTTCATTCATCATCATCACGCTACCCTTTCCAAAATCTTTATCAATCTTATCGATGGTTAATTTAAGCGCTTTTAATTTTTCTGCATTGATCATGTTTTCTGATTTTTTGTGTATTGATTTATACTGTAAAGTTATCTTATGATCAAAGATAGAAATTAAAAATTACTAACACTAATATATTTAGTATTAATTTGACAAAATATTTAGTGTTTTTTCTCTTTTAGATAGGGTGTAAACATCAAAAAACCCCGCCAGGTGTTGTTAGCAGGGGTTAAGGCCGGGTAAGCCTTGGATAATTTTCATAAGTTCTTCCGGATAAAACGGGTAATGATAGCAACTATAATGAATTACAGTTAAATCATATACAAAGTGAATCTTTTGTTTTCGGATGACAAAATTTCTAATCGGTTTTTATGACTTATTTAACCTACTATTCCTGGCAGCCCGTATATCATCAAAGGAAATCTCCTCCGGTAACTTCTGTTTCAGCATAGTTGAGGTTTGGGTTGGATCTGCTGATATCTCTTTAAGAATAAGATCAAGCTTTGTAGTATCCAAAATTTCATACACATCTACTTCACCTGTTTTAATAAACTCTATAAGATGGGCATGGATGGTGCTTGCAGCAAGTCCGCGCTCAGTAGCAATATCATTATGATTTTTCCCCTGGCGGAACATTTCAAGAGTAAGCTTTCTGCTATCTCCCTTTTTTGCTATCTGCTTTTTTATTTTTTCTTCATCTGGTATATGTATCTCGAAAGGTTTGCTTTTTTCTTCAACTATTGAAAGCATGCTATCAAGATCTTTGCTTTGCTGTAAAGCATCGGCTAATTGAACAGCCTCTTTAAGCTTTTGTTTTTTTCTTTCATAGGTTATTTTCATTGCCTGCAAAGCCTCTATATAACTTCTTATTTTTTTATGCGACTTCATCCTCTCGATCTGCTTCTTAATAGAAGGCAGTATGTTTTCATCAATTTGCCTGCAAAAATATCCTGAGGCAGATGAGATCCTGTTATTCATTAATTCATAGCCCTCTGTTTCAGATGTTATGAAAATATTTTCAAGTTGTTTCTGAAAAACAGAAGCAATCTTTTCCTGTTCATTAATAACCTTCAGTAATTGCTTTGCCCAGATAACACAGGATGCTTTGTCAGGAATCACGCGGTGATCATAACTTTGCACATGTTCATCTGCTGATTCCAAAAGTTTGCTCCAGTTAAATATTTCAAGTACAGATTGACGAATAAATGTCTGTTGTTCTTTTTCTAGTATTTCTTCGAAGAATTGTTCATTCAGTTCGTTTTCAACAAACTTCAGAACCCTGCTATCAGTGGTGATTGCATCAGGAAGGATTTGTGAGTACAGGATCATCCCCTCAAGGCTTGTAAGGCGGCTAAGTGATACATATACCTGCCCCGGTGCAAAAGAGGCTCCTGCATCAATGATCGCTTTTTCAAATGTTAGTCCCTGGCTTTTATGTATGGTTATGGCCCAGGCGAGCCTGATAGGATATTGTGTAAACGTTCCCTGTTCTTCCTCGGTTACTTTATCTTTTTCATGATCATAATTGTAACGGATATTTTGCCAGGTTTCTTCCTCCAGCTCAATCTTTTTTCCCTCACCTGGAAAGGAGATTAATATTTTATCTGGGAGTATAGAAGTGATGGTACCTATCTTTCCATTAAAGTATCGCCTTGATTCTCCCTTATCATTTTTGATGAACATCACTTGTGCGCCTTCTTTAAGGTAAAGCATTTTATCGGCAGGAAATTGACGGTCATAAAACTCGCCAGTAATAGTTGCTTCAAAAGAATGGATCTTGCCGGGAAGCCGGGCCAATTCACGCTGGTTGATAGCATCCGCCTTCTCGTTATGGGAAGTGAGGGTTATATAACTGTCCTTTTCTTCCGGGGTAAAACCCGGTTTATAATTTTGATGTAGAATTTCAAGATCATTATCTGTGCAGCAATTGTTTCGAACATTATTCAGGATAGCGATGAATAGATCATCTTTCTGCCGGTATATTTTTTTCAATTCAATGTACAGCGGCGGGCATTGCTGAATGGCCAATGCACTGAAGAAAAAAGGACTTTCATAATATTCTTTTATCAGATCCCATTCATCTCTTTTAACCACAGGGGGTAGCTGAAAGAGATCGCCAATATAAACCATCTGTACACCGCCAAAAGGAATTTGCTTTTTTCGAACATGACGTAAAACTGTATCAACTGCATCCAAAAGATCCGCGCGTACCATTGAAACCTCATCAATCACTAATAGTTCAAGCTCACGGATAAGGTCTTTCTTTGGCCCCGCCAATTTTAAATTCTTAAGTAACGTAGCCGGATTATTGATCCCCTCGGAATAACTGCCAAAGGCATTTCTCAGGGAAGGGATAAAGGAGCCAAAAGGAAGTTGGAAAAAAGAATGAATAGTTACCCCGCCTGCATTGATAGCTGCAACACCTGTGGGTGCTACTACTGCCATCTTTTTATAACCACTCTCCTTTATATACTTAAGAAAGGTTGTTTTACCTGTTCCGGCCTTCCCTGTAATAAAAAGGTGGCGGTTAGTTTGGTTTACAAACGAGATGGCATGCTGGAAGATTT
>JADGPY010000116.1 GCA_017882205.1 Chitinophagaceae bacterium | reverse complement strand
TTGCCAGCTGAATATCACCTATATAAGTTCCCTGAACTGGTGCAACAAAATTTTTTCCCCCATTTGGTCCGGCACCATAACCGCGGCAACTGATCACATATAAATCTTTTTCATCTTTGGAAGGCATTACTCTTGCAGGTCCCCAGCCCGTTGGTATCAGGCCTTTTGTTGTTTTTGTATCAACATCAATAACTGCTATTGCATTAAAGCCAAGCAAAGCAACATACAATGTTTTTTCATCTTTACTTAATGAAATCCCAAAGGGTAATAAGCCGCGATAATGATCAATAAGCGTATCAACTTTAATATCAATCTGATCAACAATCTTATGCTCACGGTAACCCATAACCGAAATATTATCATTTGTCGCATTGGTAACATAGGCATACCTGGCGCCAACGGCAATTGAATTAGGACTTGCACCACCAACTACTTCAGCGCCTTCCACCATCTGTCCAACCTGGTAGCCCGTTTTAAACCTATCTATTACTTTATTATTATCAAGATCAATAGTGTAAACACTCATCGCCTCAGGTGCCAAAGGACTTCCTACTCCGGGAATTTTTCTTCCCCGCCAGTTGTAACCGTTTATTGATTCTTTGGTATTGTTACCATAAGGCTGAATAGGAATAAGAAGGCTATCGTAATTGTTGGGCGTAAGATCAGGAAGCAATGGATAATCATACATGCCAACGTTAGCCACAAACGCAATTTTTTTGTCAGGGCTTATTGAAAGTCCAAATGGCTGTCTTCCTGTTTTTATAGAAGCTGTTATTTTTTTTGTGGTAAGATCTATCCGAACCATTCTAAAATTTCCCCTGTCTAAAACAAGCAATTCATTATTGCCTTCATTTAATAAAAGATCAGAAGTAAAGCTGTCCTCATAATCAACTGAATCAACTACTCCATTTAATGAAATAGAATCAAGCCTTTGAAACTTTTCAATATCATAAACAATTACAGCACCGTTATCACCTCCACTTAAATATACTTTTTTTGAATCTGGTGAAAAGGCAACTCCTAAAAATGAACCATTTGAAAATGGTGATTGTATTGTACTATCATAACTTGGAACCCTTGTATTAACGAGTGTTTCGTTATCAATAATAGTAAACACACCGTTATGAATAGTAACTGTTTTTTTACCGTCCGGAGATATTGCCATTCCAAAAGGATCATGAGTTATTTGAATTGTTTCGCCGGCAGGAGTTATGTATCTTCCACTCGCAAGCACACTCTTACCCCTAATATTAATGTGTGTATATTCTTTAATTGCAGGAACGCTTAATACCTGATAATTTTTTTGTGCTTTAGATTGAATTGCAGAAATAAAAATAAATCCGAGCAACAATTTATTCCAATGATTTTTCATCAATAAAAAAAATTAATTATTATAAAAATGAAGCAGTATGCATGAAGCAATGTAGCACTTCAATGGAATGTTTTTTAATCAGGAATAGAAATTTACAATTTGATAACTTCAGTTACGGTATAAATACTTCATTCATTAATAATTTGCGTGGTTGATATTTTTCATTTATAAAACTATACCCTGCAGTCATCATAAAATTTCTTGGCATACCCGGCCATTTATTTACGTTATTATAAGCGCCGATCCAATAATTTTTGTTGGTAATATTATTAAGGTTCAGTGCAACGTTAAATTTTTTATACGAATATCTTATTCCGCCATTGAAAATAATATACCCGGGCAGTACTAAGCCTTGCTCCAATGTATTTCTTGCACTGGCCTGCAAGTGACCTGCTGCAATACCAAAACCTTTAAAAAGGCCTTCTTTAAAAGTATATTTTATCCAACTGCTGCTTTCGCTTTTTGGAGCATTTTCTACCTGCGTTCCTTCCTGGGATAGAATTTTGCTTTTAATAACTTTTGCAACACAATAAGCATAGGAAGCGGCAATACTTAGGTTGGGTGTTATATTACCATTAAATTCAGTTTCTATTCCCCGCGACCTGTCTTCACCTTGCTGTATGTAGAGATTTGGATTAGAAATATCATTAGCGTTTACAGCTACGTTATGAAGTGTTAGCTGATAGATTGAAAGCGAGCCTGATACTTTATTGTGAAAAAGATTTGCCTTCACGCCTGCCTCTATTAATTCGCTCGTTATAGGTTTAAAAGGTTCATCAAAAACCTGTGTACTTGTTGAGGCTTCAAAGGGATCGAAGCCTTTGTTATAAGTAGCATACAAGCTTACATTAGGTTTCAGTTCATATACCAATCCAACTCTCGGTAACAAAACATTTTCCTCATCTTCATCTGTACTATCGGCCCCATCATCACCTGCATTATATAATTCTTCTCTTAAGCCGAATAATAATTTCCATTTGTGTAAGGTTATTTGTTCCTGCAGGTAAATTCCCTGTGTGCGATAAACAGTACCATCTACGTCCGTGGCGTCAGATTCGTAATCAGAGATAGTGTATTTATTTGTGGGAGTTGAAATGTATTTTGGATTCTTTAAACTAAATGTAGCTGCAATACCACTGCCTTCTGTAAAGTTATCTCTATCTTCATAATATTTCTGATCGAG
>JADGPY010000479.1 GCA_017882205.1 Chitinophagaceae bacterium | reverse complement strand
TATTAAACTCAGACAAACCCGTTCTTGTAGATTTTCATGCTCAATGGTGTGGACCATGCAAACAGATGGCACCGGAACTTAAACGTTTTGCGGATATCCATAAACAGACAGTAAGAGTATTAAAAGTGGATATTGATAAGAATCCAAAGATTACCTCTGAATTAAATATACAGGGAGTTCCTACATTAATACTATACAAAAAAGGAAAGATTCTCTGGAGGCAATCCGGGGCGATGAATGCGCAGCAGTTGGCTGAGGTTGTAAAGAATAATCTATAATATGTCACCCCTTGGGGGTTCCGATCTGATTCATCCTTCTACTTTTTATCATCCTGTACCTCTCCCTCACCATTTGTAATACCACAGCAATCAATATCAATCCAAGACCGAAATAAAATCCACTCTTCAAATATTTATTCTCATGGAAAATGATGAACCCTAAGATAATACCATACACCGGCTCAAGGTTATACGTGAGGTTAGCAGTAAAGGATGAAATTTTCTTAAGCGCATTTAATTGAAGGATAAAAGTAAATACGGTGCAAACCCAGGCAAGGAGCAATAACCACAACCAATCTTCCATCGTGGGCAGGTAAGTAGCGGAAGGAACCATAATGAAATAAAAAGGCAATATAATTGAAAGCGCGGCACAGCCACCAAACATCTCATAGAGGGCAACTGTTTTTGGAGAGAATTTATGTAAAAGGTTTTTATTCAACACCGGGAAAATGCTTGCCAACAAGGCAGCTATCAATCCAAACAGAATACCCATTTTGTATTGTGGGTGAAAATCGAAGATGAGGTAAATACCAGCTATGGCAAACAAACCTAATAACAATTCATACAAGTCGATTCGTCTTTTCTGTATCACCGGTTCAATGATCGCAGTGAAAAATCCTACGGCTGATAAGCAGGTGAGTGAAACAGCCACGTTTGAGAATTTCACGCTTGCATAAAATGCTACCCAGTGCAACGCTACTATTGTACCAACAACAAAAATTCGCAGGCTGTCTTTAAAAGAAAGCAATACAAACTGTTTCGAAAATAATAATATGATAGCGAGGGTGATAAAAGTAATAAACATCCTATACCAAACCAAAATGCCGGCATCAAGCGTGATTAACTTGCCAAGGATCGCGGTAAAGCCGGCCAGAAAAACTGCAATATGCAATTGGATAAATGCTTTTTTCATGGCTGCGAAGGTACTGTTAACAGATAGTTAACAAACCTTTAAGAACAAAATATGGAGGTAGCAATATTTCTTAGCTTCATAGATTATATTTGCTCCACTTTTATAAACCCAAACTATGAGCTTTAAAAAAATCAATAACCTGACAGGATGGGCAATCGGCATTTTTGCCTGTATGGTCTACCTGATGACGATGGAAGCGACAGGCAGCTTCTGGGATTGCGGAGAATTTGTTTCTAGTTGCTTCAAATTACAGATCCCCCATCCACCCGGAGCACCTTTGTTTGTTTTAATGGGCCGGATATTTACCCTTCCCTTCGATGGTAAGCATGCTGCAACCGGTGTAAATACGATGAGTGCACTTGCCAGTGGGTTTACTATATTATTTTTATTTTGGAGCATTACCCATTTTGCCAGGAAGATCGTTCAAAAGGGCGAAGAGGTTTTAGATAATGGAAAACTGTTCATGATCATGGCTGCAGGTGTAGTGGGAGCCCTTGCCTACACATTTTCAGATGCATTTTGGTACAGCGCTGTTGAAGGTGAAGTATATGCCTGTTCTTCCTTTTTTACAGCCATCGTATTTTGGGCAATTTTGAAATGGGAGCATGAAGTAACTGAAGAAAAAAAAGTTGGTATTAAAGGAAACTTTACCCGCGCTGATCGCTGGCTTATCCTTATTTTTTACTTGATAGGACTGGCTGTGGGAGTGCATCTCCTAAACCTGTTAACCATCCCATCGATTGTAATGGTGTATTATTTCAAACGCTATAACGCTACTCACTGGGGAACTTTTTTTGCATTTTTAACAGGCTGTATAATTTTAGGTATTGTTCAAATCCCGGTAATCCAATGGACGATTAAATGGGCAGGACAATTTGATATTTTCTTTAAAAATGAACTTGGGATGCCATTTTTCATTGGATTTGGATTTTTCTTCATATTGATGGCGGTACTCATATTTTTAATGATCAGGCTGGCATACCGCAAAAACTGGAACTTTCTTAAACTCGCTATGTGGAGTTACGCATTCATAGTGCTGGGATTCTCAACTTATTATACAACATTGATCAGATCAAATTCTGACCCGGCTGTTGATATGTTTAATGTTGATAATCCTGTAAGCCTTGTAGGCTACCTGAGTCGTGAACAATATGGGGACTGGCCAATTATGTCAGGACAGGATTTTACAGCTGAAGTAACTGAACAAAAACCCATTGATACCTATGTAAAGGGAAAAGATAAATATGAGAAAAGCGGCAGAAGGTATGAAACTGACTATGCCCCTGAGGACAAGCATTTATTCCCACGCATGTGGGATGCAAGCAACGACCAGGGCCATGCGGATTATTATCTTGGATTTACTCATAATGTTACAAAGGATCCAAAGACGGGGAAATTTGAGGGTAAGCCAACTATGGGAGAAAATATCAACTTCTTTATGCAATACCAGTTTAACTGGATGTACTTCCGCTACTTCATGTGGAATTTTGCCGGTAAGCAAAATGATATTGAAGGGATAGATGTAGGTAACGTTAGAGATGGCAACTGGTTAACAGGCATTTCATTTTGGGATAACTTACGTTTAGGAGATCAGAGCAAGATGCCTGATAGCATGAAATACAATAAATCACACAACAGGCTTTTTTGCCTTCCGCTGATTTTAGGAATTTTAGGTTTGGTGTACCAGTATATGAAGAGTAAGAGAGATTTGATGGTAGTTGGATTGCTGTTCTTTTTTACCGGGTTCGCCATTGTCATCTATCTAAACCAGGCAGGAAACCAACCGAGGGAACGTGATTATGCCTATGCCGGGTCATTTTATGCCTTTGCCTTCTGGATAGGTATTGGCGTATTATATGTAAAAGAACTTTTCCAGAAATTCATGAACAACAGGATGGCCCAATACGCATCTGCTGCTATTTGTACCCTTGCAGTACCTGTATTAATGGGATTCCAGGAGTGGGATGATCATGACCGTAGCAGAAAAGTTCTTGCTCGCGACCTTGCCACTGATTATTTGGAGAGTTGCGCCCCAAATGCAGTACTCATCACCTTTGGCGATAATGATACTTACCCACTATGGTATGCTCAGGAAGTTGAAGGGGTTAGAAGAGACATTCGTGTTATCAATTCAAGCCTTCTCGGCACCGACTGGTACATCAACCAGTTGAGGTATAAGGTGAATCAAAGTGATCCTATAGATGTGATCTGGACCCCGGAACAGATCCTGGGAGGCAAGCGCGATGGAATATACTTTGATCCCCAACTTCCTACCGCTTCGGTTGATCAAACAGTACCTATGGATCTGTACACAATGATGAAGGATTATG
>JADGPY010000115.1 GCA_017882205.1 Chitinophagaceae bacterium | reverse complement strand
TGACAGGGCTATTGTTTTTTAAGGACACTCATCTTCCCGAAATGTTACGGCTGGGCAGGTGTATTCTTCATTTGGATATTAAAACTATCCTGATGATGGATAGCCTGGAAATGACAGATAAGCACCGGCAGGCAATTTCATCCTATTGTAAAAAAATTAAAGAGAAACTCATCGTCATAACCCATGGTACCGATACGATGGCCGAAACGGCTAAGTACCTGTCAAAACAGGAAACTAATAAAACCATTGTTCTAACCGGGGCCATGGTTCCATACAAATTTGGTAGCTCAGATGGCTTATTTAATTTGGGAAGTGCTCTTGCTTTTGTGCAGACACTCCCTCCCGGAGTATATGTGGCAATGAATGGAAAATATTTTCATGCTGACCAGGTTAGAAAAAACAAACAAAAAGGAATCTTTGAAAATATACCTTCTAAAAAATCAGCCAAACAAATAAATTCGAATAAATTACAGCCATGAGAAAATATCAATTGCCATTACTGCTTTCTATTGTTCTGGTAACTTTAATATGTCAAAATCAATTATTCGCTCAAGCTGATAGTGGTACCTTTTTACTTCATAAATTTGAACAGAACATAGGTAAAGAAAATTATCTTCTAACTAAGTCTGGATCAATCTGGAAGTACGATGTGAAATTTAAATTTGTTGATCGTGGTTCCCCGGTTCCGTTAAATGCACAATTGAACACTACGTCATCGTATGAACCCATCAGTTTATTTATTAAAGGCAGCACTTCAAGATTTTCAACTATTAATGACAGCATTTATATCAAAAATAATTCTGCACAAATACGTGTAGACGATTCACTATACACCAAATCTATTGAAGCAAATAGTTTTCCGGTTGGGGGATACTCACCTGGCACTGTGCAAATGTTACTTATACAATATTGGAAAAGGCATAATAGACCGGCATACGTTCATATGTTGCCAACTGGTACTGTAAGAATTACTATGGATGGAAAGGATACTATTAGTTTTATGAATGATCATTTAGTGCTGGAACGGTATGTTCTTAACGGGCTTGTATGGGGAAATGAACTTTTATGGACAGATGAGAAAGGGAGACTTATATGTTTAATAACGAACGATGCAGAAGGAGATAAATTAGAAATGATGCTCGAGCCATACGAGACTTTGCTGCCAGAATTAATTAGCAGAGCGGCTACTTATGGAATGCATTTATTTAGTGCATCAACCAGTGTTTTAGCAAGTGATAGAAATCGAGCACTTGCAATAGTTGGAGGAAATGTTATAGACGTTATCAGCAACCAAACAATCGAAAATGCAGTTATACTGGTTGAAAATGGGAGGATCAAAAAAGTTGGTAAACTAAATTCTATCTCCATTCCCAAAACAGCGAAAATCATTCATGCAGAAGGAAAAACTATTTTACCTGGCTTATGGGATATGCATGCACATTTTGAACAGGCTGAATGGGGCCCGGCTTACCTGGCTGCTGGTGTCACTACTGTTAGGGATTGTGGAAATGAATTTGGTTATATTAATGCTATTCAACACTCCATTGATGCAGGCAATGGCATTGGCCCGCACATATTAAAGGCAGGGATAATTGATGGACCGGGAGCTATGGGTTTAGGGATTATCAGGGCAACTACAAAAGAAGAAGCTATTGCTGCAGTCCAACGGTACAAACAAAATGGTTTTGTGCAGATTAAAATTTATAGTTCTGTAAAACCAGCTATAGTTAAAGCAATATGCGATGAGGCACATCACCTCGGTTTAACTGTTACAGGGCATATTCCTAATGGGATGACTCTCTTACAGGGTGTGGATTCAGGCATGGATCAGGTTAACCATATACAGTATTTATATTCTGCAATGAAGAGAAATAAAGATAGGTCTATCGATCTTATGGATTCTTCAAATGTAAGTGTGCTAAACTTTATAAAGAACCACAATACAGTTATAGACCCAACTATAGGTGTATTTGAAATGATATTTCGTTCTGTTAAAGATGATATCACAATAATGGAGCCTGCGTTCTATTCTCTGCCTTTGCCACTACAAATACTTTTTAAAAATACAGGAATGCCGGCTACTCAGGCGTTACTTTTTAAACCAATGATGAAGAGCATGGGAAATATAATTAAAGCTATGCATGATATGGGAATAACAATTGTAGCAGGCACAGATATGGGCTTCCCGGGATACAGTCTCGATCGTGAGCTTGAACTTTATGTTGAAGCCGGACTTACTCCATTTGAAGCGATACAAACTGCCACCATTACTCCATCCAAAGTAATGAATCAGGATAAGAAAACCGGATCAATTGAAGAAGGAAAGCAAGCAGATCTCATTATTGTAGATGGAAATCCTTTGAAGCAAATTCGGGATATTAGAAATGTTTGGATGGTAATAAAAGATGGGACATCCTATGATCCAAAGAAATTGCACCAGCTTGTAGGGTTTAAACCCTAAGGCTGTTCACACCTGACTAGTTGATCAAGTAGTCTGGCAAGCGTTTCCTGCGCATTAACACATAGGCCTGGATGAACAGGTGATGTTTGTACAACAGTACTGCGTTTTGAAGTCAGCCAACGAAAACGGGAACTTATAGGAAGTTTACCGATTGCTCCTCCTTCCAGAGAGCCAGTGCATATTTGCTCGAAAGCAGTGAGGCGCTCTTTCAATTCACCCGGGTTTAACTGCTTTGCAAAAGCATGAAGTCGTGTTTCATCTAGCTCAAACACGCAGTGTAAAAAGTTTTCAGCCTGGCAATACAGCATAACGCCCACATTTAGAAATTCTTCTCTTTCTACCTGCGGCACAATGCGTATAACTGCATACTCAAATAAGTGCTTCTCTTGCATGTTTGGCTTCGTTAATAAACGGTTCTGATTTTGAGAGCCGGTTTTGTAAAAAGTTTATATATACCTGGCGTTTTTCGCTTGCGGATTCGGGTGATGAATCGGCCAGCCATTCATCAGGAATCAAAGAAACTATTCCATGTAAACGTTCAGCTGAAAGGATTGAACGAAATTCAGCATCAACTGTATCCAATTTAGTTGCCATTGGAAGCAATACATGATCTTTCACCTGTGGAAATGGCTTCAAACCCAGGTTCTCCAGATTATGCCATGAGTGATGAAAATAGAGAGCCGCACCATGGTCAATTAGCCATAACTCTTTATTCCAGATAAGCATATTAGTATTTTTGGCTGTGCGATCCACATTCATTATCAGACAATCGAGCCATAGTATCTGGGAGGCAAGTTTTGCATCAATCATATTAACTACAGGATCAAAAGTGATGGCACCTGAAAGATAATGAAACGCAAGATTTAGACCCACACTCGCTTTTAACAGATCCTGGATCTCTTCATCTGGTTCAGTTCGACCAAAGGCTGGATCAACAATAGCGAAAACAATTTCTGGCACTTTCAAACCAAGTGCTTGGGCAATTTCACCAGCCAGAAGCTCCGCTATCAGGGCTTTTACACCCTGACCTGCACCACGAAACTTGAGAACATATAAAAAATCATCATCTGCTTCGGCTATAGCAGGCAATGAACCACCTTCGCGCAATGGGGTAACATAACGGGTTACATTTACTGTTCTGATTTCAGGTGGCGTATACTTCATTCTATGATTTCAAATTTACGCATTATGTCTTTTACGCACAGAAGCACGGAAAATAATATTCCGTGCTTCCATGTATTCGTGGCAAATAACCCACTATGTATTACTCAATGCAAAAGCATTTACATCATATCTATCGTATTCATATAAACGCCTGGTACCATTGGTTGCCAGGGCATATACTCCCAGATTTTCTGAGAATGCAGCTTGTCCCGGACAAGTACCTAATAATTGTGCAACAGTTACGTCATCCGTGAAGGTATCGACAGATAATGTAAATCCTCCTACGCTTGAGATCACATAACCAGATGGACTTACCCCTGTGCCTTCAGTATTATTTCCTTTTATCACATAGTAGCTAAAGGTTGCAAAGTTACGTGGCTGGGAAGCTACAAAGCTTAGGCGTGCTGCCTGGCTGGTACTTGTATACCGTATAAATCCGCATCTGCCGGATCTTATTGGTTGTCCGCCATCAAGCACAAGGTTACCATGCCCATCAGCGAGCATTACATCATTAATATGTGCAGTACAGAACGCATTATCTATCCTTACTTTATAAGTCAGACTCAAAGCATGACTAACATTGCCGCCATCTATATTTAACAGCGTATCTGGGGCGTTTACCGAATTCATTGAATTATTTACATCAGATACCTGGAAAGTAGCTTTAGGAACTGATATAACCTGGAAGGTTCCGCCACCATCTGGCTTTAATAATTCAAGTTCAAATTTCCATAAACCATTATTGAGTGAATTACTGTCTATATAAGCACTCCAGAAATCTGCGCTTGTCCACTGTGGATGCAGCAACTTGTCTGCTGCAGGAACTAAAGGTTCAGCCATTATATCCCAGTGTGGAATTTTATAGGCAGTATTATCTCCCGTACCTTCAGGGCCTAATATAATTGAGTGCGTTTCAAAATGAGTTTCCAGCCCAACAACCACTTCTACATAATAGTACCGGCGTACTTCACCTAATACGATGCTGGTAGAAGGAGAAACAATACTGCCCAGGTTGGCATCCTTTATTTGGGTTTTCTTCCATCTATAATGTGTAACCCCTGCAGAGGGGAAGCCACTCCCAAAATGCATTTTAAAGTACAGATCCCCTCCATAAGGGCAGATCTTGTGTCCGTCTGCAAGGTCTGAACAGCCCACATTACTAATACTTGCTCCACCCTGTACAACAACCGAGCTTGCATCGTTTTGTTCGGTATGCAATGCTGTGGCTGATTCGCCGATAGAGCGGAACCATACGGCTTCGCCGGGTAATTGGTTACAATCGCATGGACCAACCCGTGGGTCCGTTACCGTTACACTAATTTCGCTTCCACATTTATAACTCCAATATGTGTTGCATGGAACGGGTGGTTTATATACAGTGGTCCAAATGCCATTGATACAAACCTCCACCCAAATATATATGTTCAGAGGCCCGTCTTCGGTTAATGTATTCTCCCACATTTCAAAATGTCCATTGCAATCAGTATAAACAATAGTATCCTCATCATAGGTGTAAAACCATTCCCAGTACTTAGGCCATAAACAGATATAGGGATAGAACAATTGATGGTTGGCGATGATGGTTTGCTTGATCAGTGCGGCATTGCCGGAACTAAGTGTAGTTAACATTGGTGCAGGAAGCGGATTTAATCCACCCGGTACTGGCCTTACAGCAATATTGGTATCGCCAACGGTTATTTTGTCTCCTAAAGTACTAAGTGCCAGGTTCGCCTTTAAATTGGTTAACTGGATCTTTGACTGGAAATCCATCAGAGGATTTATTACCGGGCCGATGGGATCGGGAATAGGCTTAGGCTTAACAATTACCGGGTTAATATGATAATTGATAATTTTCTGGCTTAGTTCATTTATGAGCCAATCGGGTATTGTTTTATACAGAATTGGGATATGAGGAAAAATAAATTCTGTTTCCACTTCGCATATGTGTACCCGTGCATGGCAAACCGGCAATGTCTTTTGCTGGCCATCAATGTTAAAATTCTTGCTTACATGGCCCGTAATAAGGCAATTATTAAATTGCCACGGGTTATAAATCCCCGCTGGAAGCCTTGCAATGCTGAGCATATTTCCAGCAATATTTTTTACTGGCTGGTAAGCGCCTCCCTTCAATAATGTTCGCTCGGTAATAGTATTAAGGGGAATGTTTTTAGGCAAGGCTGGCCCAATGTAAACCTTGGTTTGCCCTCTTAGTGTATCAGCAGTCGACGTTAGTGTGGAATCCAAACCGGTAAAAGGAGCTGATTCAATTACTTGTCCATCGCTATTGACCACATAAGTCTGGAGCGCGGCTGTCTTTGTTTTGTCCTCATTCAGTAATCTTACTGTTATAGGAGTTGTTTTTGTAGGCATATATGGGAGTTTTAGTGTAAACTATATTGATAGTTCTTTTCGGGCACCCATGGATCTCAACAAACATATTCTTTTAAAATCCAAAATGCAAGTCAATTGATATATTTTATTGTTATCATTTTGGTGGAATTAATAATCCTCCCGTAGCAGGCTACGTCTCTACTGTTCTGCCCGGGTATTCCTCCAAAGCCTTCCCGAGACAATCCATGGCTGAATTTATGGCATCAACGTTTAATACATAAGCAAGTCGAACTTCATTCTTGCCTAACCCGGATGTGCCATAGAAACCGCTTGCCGGGGCCAGCATGATCGTTTTGTTCTGATAGCTGAAGGATTCGAGTAGCCATTGACAAAACATATCTGCATCATCAATTGGCAATCTCGCAATTGCATAGAAAGCCCCTCCCGGATTCGGACAAAAAACACCTGGAATATCATTCAATCTTTTTATAATGGTATCTCTGCGTAATTTGTATTCAGCTTTTGTTTTCTCGAAATAATTAGCAGGAAGATCAACTGCCGCCTCGGCGAGTATTTGTGCAAAAGAAGGTGGGCTTAACCTTGCCTGCGCGAATTTCATTACTGTTTGCAATACAGCCTTGTTTTTAGTGACCAGTGCTCCAATTCTACCCCCACAGGCACTATAACGTTTACTAATGGTATCCATTAATACAACATGCTCGTCCACATCGGTGAGGTGCATAGCACTGAAATGCACACCCTCATAGCAAAACTCACGGTAGGCCTCATCCGAGAATAAATAAAGACTGTGTTTTACAATAATCTTTTTTAATATTTCCATTTCTTCCCTGCTATATAAATAACCAGTGGGGTTATTTGGATTGCAGATCACAATGGCTTTTGTTTTTGATGTTATCACTTTTTCAAATTCTTCAATGGGCGGTAAGGCAAACCCACTTTCGATATTCGAGCTGATTGGCTTTACAACTATATCGGCCTCTACTGCAAAACCATTGTAGTTAGCATAAAAGGGTTCTGGTATTATTACTTCATCTCCTGCATCAAGGCAACTCATGAATCCAAACAAAATAGCTTCACTGCCACCAGTTGTTACAATTATTTCATTAGGACTAACGTTTATGCCTGCCCTGGAATAATATTCAGTCAACTTTTTCCGGTAACTTTCGTTTCCAGCACTATGGCTGTATTCAAGGACTTTGAAATCTGAATTCCGTACTGCGTCTAATATCTGTTGGGGTGTTTCAATATCAGGCTGTCCAATATTGAGATGATATACCTTGGTTCCGCGTTTCTTTGCGGCTTCAGCATATGGCACCAACTTCCGGATAGGAGAGGGCGGCATCCTGTTGCCGCGGTTACTAATGGATAACATGGTGCAAAGATAAGGAGCCGTCTTTGTGGTTTGCTGAAAACTAATTCTTAAGGGCAAGTTGACCATTTACTTTTACAAGAAGTTCATTTACATCAAATGGTTTTGCTATGAAATCATCTGCCCCATATTCTGCAATGGTAGCTGCTGCGCTTGGGTGTGCAGAAAACATAATGATCGGAATTTCTTTTGTGTCTTTTTGTGACTTCAACTGCCGGCATATGGTTCTGCCATCATTGCCGGATATCAATACATCAAGCAGAATAAGATCCGGTTTAAACGCGGTTACTTTATCAAATGTATTTTCCCATTTTGCTGTTACTTCCACAGAGAAGCCTTTCATCGTTAGTAAAATTTCCATCACTACTAGTATATCCAGGTCATCATCAACAACTAAAATTCTAGACATCGTTTTTAATTTTCATGATGGGAAGTCCAAATAAAGCGGTCTTAATACACTTGGCGTTATATTAATGCAAATTCTATTCCGAAATATGCCAAAACCCACAAGGAAGTATAAACTGCTGATCCACAGCTATTCTAATGTCTTCTTAAGTTTATCATTTATAGCCTCCAGGAACTCTTCTGTATATAAATAGTTTTCTCCATGAGAAACCTTATTACCATGTATACAAACCGCAAGATCCTTTGTCATCTTTCCACTTTCGACTGTTTCAATACAAACATCTTCCAGCAAATTGCAGAAATCTATAAGAGGCTGATTATTGTCAAGTTTACCGCGAAAAGCCAGGCCACGGGTCCAGGCAAATATTGAAGCAATAGGGTTTGTAGAAGTAGGTTTACCTGCCTGGTGGTCCCGAAAATGACGTGTTACCGTACCATGAGCGGCTTCAGCTTCCATGGTTTTCCCATCAGGGGTTATCAGCACAGATGTCATCAAACCTAAAGAGCCAAAGCCTTGTGCTATAGTATCACTCTGTACATCCCCATCATAATTTTTGCATGCCCAGACAAAATTGCCATGCCATTTTAATGCACTCGCAACCATATCATCAATAAGCCGATGTTCATATACTATCCCTGCTGCATCGAAGTCCTTTTTAAATTCAGCATCAAAGATTTGTTGAAAAATATCTTTAAAGCGTCCATCATATTTTTTTAGAATGGTATTTTTAGTTGAAAGATATAAGGGCCACTTTTTACTGAGTGCCATATTAAAACAGCTTCGGGCAAATCCCATGATACTTTCATCTGTATTATACATAGATAAGGCAACCCCATCGCCTTTAAAATTGTAAACTTCAAAAACCTGGGGCTCACTGCCATCCTCAGGGGTAAAAGTCATTGTTAATTTACCTTTCCCTTTAATAACGGTATCAGTTGCGCGATATTGATCCCCAAATGCATGTCGGCCAACAATAATAGGAGCGGTCCAATTAGTAACAAGCCGGGGTACATTTTGTATTACTATGGGTTCACGAAAAACAGTTCCATCAAGAATATTCCGAATTGTGCCATTAGGACTCTTCCACATTTGCTTCAGGTTGAATTCTTTTACCCTGGCTTCGTCTGGTGTTATTGTTGCACATTTTATACCTACTCCAATTTCCTTAATAGCATTGGCCGCATCGATGGTAACCTGGTCATTTGTTGCATCGCGATGTTCGATGCTAAGATCAAAATATTTTATGTCCAGTTCAAGGTAAGGAAGGATCAGTTTGTCTTTGATGAATTTCCAGATGATCCTTGTCATCTCATCTCCATCTAATTCCACGACAGGATTAATTACTTTTATTATTTCCATTTCTTTTAAATTTCAGCAAAAGTAGAGTTTTTGCCACAAAGACACGAAGACACACAAAGGCGGCCTTCATGTATCTTCGTGCCTTCATGTCTTTGTGTCAAATGCTTTATTTATTCTTATAAATTCCTAATGATCTCGTCCGCAAATTCACTCGTTTTCATCAATATTGCCTCTTTCATAAGGTTGTAAAAATCTATTGTTACCTTTTTATTTCTGATGGTTTTACCGAGTGCATTTGTGATAAGTTCCGCAGCATCCTTCCATTCCATGTATTCAAGCATCATCACTCCACTCAATATTAATGAAGAGGGATTCATTGTATTAGTATTAGCAAACCTTGGTGCAGTTCCGTGGGTAGCTTCAAATACTGCATGCCCGGTTAGGTAGTTGATATTGGCCCCAGGGGCAATTCCAATTCCACCAACCTGTGCAGCCAATGCATCGCTAATATAATCTCCGTTCAAATTCAGTGTAGCAATCACAGAATAATCTTGTGGTGAAAGCAATGCCTGTTGTAAAAAATTATCGGCGATAGCATCTTTGATCAATATTTTGCCACCGATGTTTGAAATCCTCATTTCTTCATTTGCAACAGCTTCTCCGCTTTCTTTTTTTGTAGCTTCCCATTGATTCCATGTGTAAACTTCACCACCAAATTCCCGTACAGCCAGTTCATACCCCCAATTTTTAAATGCTCCTTCAGTGAACTTCATTATATTACCCTTATGAACGATTGTCAGAGAAGGCATTTTATTTGCGATGGCATATTCTATTGCGGAGCGGATCAATCTTTCTGACCCTTCTTTGCTTACGGGTTTAATTCCAAATGAAGTGGTTGCAGGGAAACGTATATTTTTAACGTGCAACTCATCTTGTAGAAACTGTAGCAACTTTGTAGCTTCCGGTGTGCCTGTCATGTATTCTATTCCTGCATAAATATCTTCAGTATTCTCGCGGAAGATCACCATATTTACTTTTTCAGGTTGCCACATTGGTGATGGCACTCCCTCGAAGTATCTAATAGGTCTTAAACATACATAAAGGTCAAGCTCCTGTCTCAGGGCAACATTTAGACTTCTGATTCCTCCGCCTACGGGAGTTGTTAACGGACCCTTTATAGACAGTAAATATTTTTTGAAAGCATCCATCGTTGCTTCGGGCATCCACTCACCTGAATTATTAAACGCTTTTTCACCCGCAAGTACCTCAAGCCACACTATCTTCTTTTCACCTCCATATGCTTTCTGAACAGCGGCATCAAATACACGAACACTAGCCTTCCAGATATCAGGTCCAATTCCATCTCCTTCAATATATGGAATGGTAGGATTATTAGGCACCTGGAGTTTGCCATTCATACCCATGGATATTATTTCTGTCATAGACTTTGGTTTGTTAGTGAAATGTTTTTATCTATTATTTTATTGCCAATTGCTTATTGCCTAATTGGGTATCGAACAATTCAACCATCCGCTTTCAAATTGTACCTCCGGGTATTTCTTATAAAAATTTATGGCGGGTTCATTCCAATCTAAAACCTGCCATACCATACCTGTAAACATTTTTTCACGGGACTCTTCAATTAGCCGTTCAAATAATAATTTGCCTATTCCTTTTCCGCGCATTTGTTCTGTAACCAGGAAATCTTCCAGGTACATTCGTTGTCCTTTCCATGTTGAGTAGCGAACATAATACAAGGCGAATCCCTGAACTTCACCATCCACCTCTGCAACAAAGGACCACCATACCGGTTTTTCACCAAATCCACTTTCTTCAAAATGATCGAGGGTAACTGTCATCTCATGCGGAGCTCTTTCATAAACAGCCAATTCATATACAAGATCAAGCAATCTTTTACAATCTTCCTTTACCGCTCTCCGAATTTTTATTTCCAATATTTTTGATTTTATTAGTGTTTATAAAATTACTTTAGGCTTTGAAAGCCCGGAGGGGTGAGATTATTATAGCGATTGCTCAAGGTCTTTTATTATATCCAACACATTTTCGATCCCCACGCTCATTCTTATTAATCCATCTGTGATGCCATATTTTTCTCTTTTTTCTTTAGGTACACCAAAATGGGTCATTGAGGCGGGATGGCTAATCAAGGAGTCACAAGTGCCTAGTGAAACAGCTCTTATGCACATTTGTAATTTATCAATAAACTTTTTGCCTTCATTCAGTCCGCCTTTAAGTTCAAAACTTAACATTCCACCCGGATGCGACATTTGCTTCATAGCCGTGGCATGATCAGGATGAGAGGTCAGACCCAGGTAATTAACCTTGCTTACTGCTGGATGCTGTTCAAGAAAGGCAGCTACTTCCATCGCATTATGGCAATGCCGTTCCATCCGTATTTCAAGCGTTTTCATCCCTTGTGTTAGCAGGTATGCATCAAATGGATTACTGTTTCCCCCGAGTAAACGGTGAACCTTTGTAACCCTTTCATTCATGAACGCTATATCCCTTCCAACCAATGCTCCACCGATTGCTGTTCCATGTCCATTCAAAAACTTAGTTGTGGAATGAAATACATAATCTACCCCGTATTTAAATGGCTGCTGTAAATAAGGAGTTGCAAATGTATTATCAACCGCCACTTTGATTTCGTGATGCCTGGCTAGTTTGGATAGTTCTTCAATGTCAACGCATTGGATTGTTGGATTAGCAGGTGTTTCCAGGTAGATCATTTTGATTGAGGGATCTTTTTTCATCTCCTCTTCTGCCAGGTTTAGATCTCTGAGATCTGTTATTATAGCTTCAATTCCTAAACCTGGTAAAACTTTATCTATCAGTTCCTGCGTTCCCCCGTACAATGAATAATGAGATAATATTTTATCTCCAGCCTTGAGTGTAGAAATGATTAATGTGCTTAGTGCGGCCATTCCACTTGCATGAAGGATTGTTTTTACCTGTAAAGGATTTCCAGGAACATCCTTTACACCAAAGCTCTCCAGTGCGGAAATTTTCTGCTCTGCTTCCGTCATGGTAGGGTTTCCCCAACGGCTGTAGATATATCCTTTTTCCTCGCCATTGAACCTGCGCGCACCCTGTTCTGCAGTATCAAATACATAAGTGCTACTGGCATAGATAGGTGTAAGATGCGCATAATTGCCATCAGCAGTATGACCGCTGTGAACTGCAACCGAGCCAAAACCTGAGAGTGGGAAATTTGTTGAGGGCATGTTGATAATTAATAATAAATAATGAGGAATGAATAATTATGTTTGGCAAAAGTAGGAAAAACATGAAGCAACTTTTGCAACAATATGCCACATACAACGTGTGGGCTAATAAGAAAATCATTGACCGTACACTTATATTGCCTTCTGAACTTGTTCAGAAAGAAATTCCTTCGAGCTTTCCATCTATTTACAAGACCATGTTGCATTTATGGGATGTAGAAAGCATATGGTGGCAGCGGCTGAAATTGGCTGAACACATAGAATGGCCATCTCATATATTTAATGGGACGATCGAAGACTTGAGTAATAAATTATTAAAAACATCAAAGCAATGGGAACACTGGACACAACAGGCTAATGAAACCCAACTAACTCATGTGTTTGCTTACCAGAACACAAAAAAGGAACAATTTAAGCAGCCTGTATATGAGATGTTATTGCATCTCTTTAATCATCAAACCTATCATCGGGGTCAGATAGTGACGATGTTTCATGCATTAGGGATTGATAAAATTCCTGCTACAGATTTTATAGTGTTTTTGAGAAAGAGATGAGTTGCGATCGGGGCGCTTTTAGCGACCTGAACGCTAAATATCTATGAGCGCTTTAGCGTTCAGGTCGCTAAAAGCTCCCCGATCGCTGTGTTGTACGCCCATTTTATCAACGTAGCCCCCCAGGTAAAACCTCCGCCAAATGCGGATAATACTATAAGATCCCCTTTTTTAAGTTTGCTTTCCCATTCCCAAAGGCATAATGGAATTGTAGCAGAGGTAGTATTGCCGTAGCGCTGAATGTTGATCATAACCTTGTCCATCGATAACCCCATCCGGTTGGCTGTTGCATCAATAATTCGTTTATTGGCCTGGTGGGGAACCAGCCACGCGATATCATCTCCTGTCAATTTATTTCTTTCCAATAACTCATAAGATATATCGGCCATCCCTTTTACTGCAAACTTGAATACCTGTGGCCCCTCCTGGTATATATAATGTTCTTTGGCAGCGACGGTCTCAAAAGATGCAGGTCTTGCTGATCCTCCTGCTTTCATATGAAGGAATGGTTCGCCACTGCCATCAACTTTTAACAAACTGTCGAGCACACCATAGCCTTCTTCGTTGGGTTCAAGTAATATAGCCCCGGCAGCATCTCCAAATAGTACGCATGTTGTACGATCTGTATAATCTACAATAGCACTCATTTTATCAGTACCAACCACCACCACTTTATTATAACGCCCGCTCTCAATAAAGGCGGCCCCGGTAGTAACTCCGAACAAAAAGCCGGAACATGCAGCGGAAAGGTCAAATCCGAAAGCATTTACTGCACCTATTTTATAACAAATAATATTGGCAGTTGCGGGAAAGCTCATATCCGGTGTTACGGTGCAACATATAAGGCAATCTATTTCCGATGGATCTATACCCCTTTTTTTGCAAAGCTCTTTAACTGCGGGGGCTCCCATCTCCGATACTCCCATATTTTCCCCCTTCAATATCCTTCTTTCCTCTACCCCGGTTCTCGTCTTGATCCATTCATCATTGGTATCAACCATTGTCTCCAATTCCTTATTAGTCAGACGGTACTCTGGAACATATGCGCCAACAGCAGTAATTGCAGCTGTAATTTTATTGCTCATCGATGTTACTTTACAAATGAGCATTAAAAATACAACATACTTCGTATTAGTTCGGCGAACCTAAAAACAAATTCTAAATAATGAATTACAACCGGCTGAAATACTTATTTTTGATATTCAGAACTAACGATGATCGTAGAATGATTGCATACCTTGCCGGCAAATTTGCATATAAGAATCCCGCTGTGGTTTTTGTAGATGTCCATGGAATTGGTTACGAGGTAAATATCAGTCTCAACACCTATTCCAAGATTCAGCACCTGGATGAAGGTAAATTATTTACACACCTCCAGGTGAAGGAGGACTCTCATACCCTCTATGGATTCTTTGATATGCATGAAAAGGAAATGTTTGTAATGCTGATCGGGGTTTCTGGAATTGGTGCAGCAACTGCACGTATGATGTTGTCTTCTATGAGGCCAGATGAGATAACCAGGGCTATAATGCAGGGCAATGCGCGTTTGCTCGAAACAGTAAAGGGAATTGGGAGAAAGACGGCTGAAAGACTTGTTCTGGAACTGAGGGATAAGGTAAATAAACAGTCATTAGATACCGGATCCCATGTTCAAAAAGGCAATACTTTAGAGCATGATGCGTTAAATGCCTTGATTGCATTGGGAATCACAAGACCTGTTGCAGAACAGGCACTTAATAAAACAATCCAGGCTGACCCATCAATAAAACAGTTAGAAGACTTAATTAAAAAAACGCTGAAATCCATTTGAAGGAACTTTACATTAATTAATTTAATGGATGCTGCTTAAAAGAAACTTGAAACCAAAACATATTGGCCTGGGATTGGTATGCTTGATGGTAGGTCTTCTTACATTTTCTCTACCTCAGAAAGTGAGTGCGTTTGATAAAGCCGGATACTCAACCGATACCATTATACCTAAACGAGATAGCCTACCTTTTCCTATACACGATCGCAGGGGTGATTTTATCTCCGAAGATCATAGAACCCTGGACCTGAAAAGCCCTTCAAACATTAAAGATTCAATAGCCTATGATCCTGAAACACGTAGGTATTATGTGTATGAAAAAATCGGGACCCGGTATTACAGAACCCCTACCTGGTATACCTTTGATGAATTTATGGCCCTTGAAAGCCGCAAGCAGGAGATAGAGTATTTCCAGCAACGGGCAAATACCCTCAGTATTCTGAATCGTGGAAGGATCAAGCCAAAATTAAAATTATACAACAATCTTTTTAATAGGTTGTTTGGTGATGGCCCAATTGAGATAGTTCCACAAGGGAATGTTGATATCACCGCAGGTTATCAGGGACAAAATATTAAAAATCCTACCTTACCTGAAGCAGCTAGAAAAAATGGTGGCTTTGATTTTAATGAAAATGCACAGGTGAATGTAAATGCCAATATTGGTAGCAAGCTTAAATTCCCAATCAATTATAATACTATTGCCAACTTTGATTTTACCAACCAGATCAAATTGGATTATTCCGGCCAGAATGATGAGATAATTAAACGCATTGAAGCAGGGAACGTTTCATTCCCTTCACGCAGTACTCTGATCCCAGGTGCTCAATCTTTATTTGGGATAAAGGCCCAGTTACAATTTGGTAAGCTTTACGTAACAACGGTCCTCGCTAATCAGAAGTCACAACGCCAGAATGTAAATCTACAAGGAGGTGCTGCAGCACAACAATTTGAGATAAAGGCAGATGAATATGAAGAAAACCGCCACTTCCTTCTCGGGCAATATTTCAGGAACAACTATAATAAGGCAATGGCTACTTTGCCGGCAGTTTCCTCCATCGTTCAGATACTAAGAATGGAAGTTTGGGTTACTAATAAAAATGGAATTACTACTGATGCACGGGATGTAGTTGGACTTATGGATCTTGGAGAATCAGCCCCATTCAATCCCATATTTACTGGTTCCGGAAATTTGCCTTTCAATTATACGAATACCGAATATCAAACCATCATTAATACGCCGGGTATTCGTAGTCCAGCCACCGTAACCAGCCAATTAATCGGGTTGGGTTTAAACCCGGTGCAGGATTTCGAAAAAACATTCGCCCGTAAACTCGACAGTACGCAATACTTCTATAACCCTAAAGTTGGTTTCATCTCTTTGAGCCAGCCATTACAATCTGATGAAGTGTTGGGAGTAGCCTATCAATATACTTATAATGGCAGGGTTTACCAGGTAGGAGAGTTTTCGCAGGATCTACCTCCGGATACAACTTCCGCTGCTTCAGGGGTACAAAGAGTGTTATTCCTGAAATTGCTAAAGGCAACCTCCCAGCGACCAACATTACCGATCTGGAAACTCATGATGAAGAATGTATACAGTGTTGGCTTCGGAACACTGCAACGCCAGGATTTTGTATTGAATGTATTATTCCAGGAACCCGGTTTAGGAGCCAAGAGATATGTGCCCTTTGGTAATAAAAACCAGGGAACTCCCATTCTTACTCTCGTAAATCTTGACAGGCTCAATAATCAAAATGATCCTCAGCCGGATGGGGTTTTTGACTACGTAGAAGGATATACGGTGATTCCGCAATACAGCAGGGTAATCTTCCCGGTATTGGAGCCATTTGGAAGGGATCTTGCATCGCAAATATATGCACCCTCTGTGCCAGTCACAGCCAAAGACACCTTATTCTATGCACTGTACGATTCTATCAAAGCGGTTGCCCAGCAATATCCAAATCTTAACAGGTTTATACTAAAGGGAGCTGCAAAAAC
>JADGPY010000478.1 GCA_017882205.1 Chitinophagaceae bacterium | reverse complement strand
GTATTATCCTTCACCGGAGACAGCGTAACTGTCGTCTGTGTAAATCCGGAAATGGTTATTATCACCAACAAAAGTGAAAAACTAACTTTAAAGATCCTGCTCATAGTTTTTTATTTATTTAATTACTAATTGCCATGGCAAAAAAGATCAAAAAAACAATCGAACAGTTTTCTTAGAAATTGGAATTAGCTTAATATTGGGGGGACAGGAGTTCGTTATTAACTGACTAATACGTAATTGTAATTAATTCAGTTGCCTTTAGAGTATTCATCTTCCTGATTGTAATAAATTAAACGACAAAGTTCACAAAGAAAATATAACACCCGGATGACTGTTTCGGACGGGCCCGTTCTTTGTGGTTAAACATTATTATCTAGAATTCGCAGCTTAGCATAATTCAACATTATTTTCTTATCGCCATTGTGTTCAAATCTTACGGTAGCAACTGGATTATGGCTTGCGCCTTCCATTTTAATCACTTCACCGAAGCCAAATTTCTGATGTTCAACTTTTTGCCCTTGCTGTAAATTACTGGTATCGCTCGGGGCGAAATCAGATGAAGGAACATGTTCCTTTACCGTTATTATAGCATTTGTATTTATATAAGAAGATTTATTATTTGTTGTTTGCATTCCTTCAGATGTTCCCGAAAATGCACCACGTAGCTTTTCAAAAGCATTCCAGTTAGACTTTTGATTATTACGCATATTGCCACTGGCGTATGCCCTGTCAAGATATTTTTCAGGTAATTCTTCGATGAACCTGCTGGGTTCATTTTGAGAAAGATTCCCAAATCGATATCGGGTATTTGCATATGTTAGACACAGCCTTGCCTTTGCACGAGTGATGGCAACATAAAATAACCGCCGCTCTTCTTCAAGCTCTTCCCTCGTATTGATAGACATTCCATTTGGGAAAAGTGTTTCTTCAAGTCCTCCAACAAAAACTACAGGAAATTCCAGACCTTTTGCAGCATGGATGGTCATCAATTTTACCACATCAACTTCCTTTCTGTCTTCATCAGCATCGGTTAATAATGTTATCTGTTGAAGGTAGCTCCCAAGGCTTTTATCAAGCAGTTCCCCGTCTTCTGTTGGTGTTTCTGTAAATTCCTTGATTGAATTGAGCAATTCCTGGATATTATCATACCTGGCGAGTCCTTCCGTAGTCTTATCATTGAACAATTCTTTTATGATCGCTGTACTCTTTCCAACAATGATCGCGAGGTCGTACGCATTTTTTTTCTGCAATTCACTCTGGAACATTCGGATCATGGTAACAAAATTACTGATCACTTCCAGGGTACCTGCCTTATAACCAAACGCCTGAGCTCTCTCCAGGACATTCCAGAACGAGATATTATTTTGATTGGCAAATAGAATCGCTTTTTCAACCGTAGTTTTACCTATTCCCCTGGCTGGGAAATTGATGATCCGCTTAAGCGCTTCTTCATCACCCGGGTTTAGAATTACTCTCAGGTAACTTAAAAAATCCTTGATCTCTTTTCTTTGATAAAAGCTAATGCCCCCATAGATGCGGTAAGCAATGTTCATTCTCCTCAGGCTTTCCTCATAGCTTCTACTTTGAGCATTCGTGCGGTAAAGGATCGCGAAATCCTGGTTGCGGTAATGATTGCGCAGTTTTAATTCCTGTATGGCATCTGCCACATATTTTCCCTCATCATTATCCGTTGCAGTTCTTACCAGCTTGATCTTTTCTCCTTCTTCATTAGCCGTCCATAACTTTTTCGGGAGCTGGCCTTTATTATTGGCAATAACGTTGTTGGCTACATGAAGAATGCTTTGTGAGCTTCGGTAATTTTGTTCCAGTACTACTACCTTCACTTCATCATAGTCTTTCTGGAATTGCAAAATATTTTCAATGGTAGCCCCACGAAAACTATAAATGCTTTGTGCATCATCACCTACCACAGCTACATTCTCATGCATTGCTCCAAGCAATTTTATAATCTGGTATTGTGCTGCATTTGTATCCTGGTACTCATCGATCATGATGTATTTGAACTTGCGCTGGTATTTGCTCAAACTCTCAGGATGAGTAGAGAGTAACAAATAGAACTTCATTAACAGGTCATCAAAATCCATTGCACCATTTTTAAAGCATCGCTTGCAATAAGCATCATAGATCTGGCCAAGCATTGGGCGATTGGATCGCAGATCTTCCTGTTGAATAGCCCAGTCGTTCATGTATTCTGCAGCGGTAACCAGGCCATTCTTGGCAGAGGAAATACGATTGTATACTGTATTTGGTTTGTAGTGTTTATCATCCAATCCGAGCTCATTTACCACCGTTTTCACGACACTTTTTGCATCATCGGTATCGTAGATCGTAAAGTTTCGGGGATAACCAATCTTGTCAGCTTCGGCTCTTAATATTCTTGCAAAAACAGAATGAAATGTGCCGATGTATAAATTACGCGCTTCATTGTTGCCAAGAATTCTTTCCACACGTTCTTTCATTTCAGCGGCTGCCTTATTTGTAAACGTAAGAGCGAGAATATTGAATGCATCTACTTTGTGTGCTGCCATAAGATGGGCAATCCGGGTAGTAAGTACTCTTGTTTTACCACTTCCTGCACCCGCCACAATCATGATGGGGCCATCAACATGCTCTACTGCCTCACGTTGCGGCTCATTCAATCCCTGTAGATATTCCTGCATGGGGCAAAGTTACGAAATGGGATTTGGTAAAACTCCTATGTTCAGGTCCGATTCCTCTAACAATAACCCGTTTCCAATTTGGAGGAAGAAAACTCTTCTTTTGCACAATTCCATCCCCCTGATTCGCTTGATTTACAATACTTCACATATTTAATTGGCTTTTCAGGCTAATAATCTCACCTTTGTATGCTTGCCTTCCCTAATTCACGCCCTACTTTTTTAATTAAAATACTATAGTATGTATAATCATATCTGGAAAAAATACCTGCCTTTCATAAACATACAACTGAAGAGATCTGCCAATGGTGACCAGGTAATGAATCTCAACCGTGTTGATTTTGAAAGAGCCGGCACCGGCCGCAAAGCAGGATATAAATTTATGATCCAGTTTACTGAAGGCCGGGTAAGTAACGTTATCAGTGGTTCTGCACTTGCCATGAACCTTGCATCAGTAATGTTGGAAGACGACAATACTAAGAAGATCCTCAAACAAAGCCAGTATGAAATTTCATTGAATACAAAATTCCAGTTACTCACAAAAAATACCCGGGCTGCAAAAGCACCGGAAGAAGAGACAACTGAAGATAAGATTGAAACCCCCGAACCAGAGGAAACTGAGGTGGAAAAGTAAGCGAATCACAATAACAGTATATGAAAACAAAAGCTTTGGGAAGCCAGGGTATTCAAGCTTCAGAACTAGGCCTGGGATGCATGGGTATGAGTGAATTTTACGGAGAGCATAATGATGACGATTCCATCCGTACACTTCATCGGGCCTACGAACTTGGTATCACATTTTATGATACTGCAGACATGTATGGCCCGTATGAAAATGAAATGCTCCTGGCAAAGGGACTTAAATCTTTCCGCGATAAGATCACGTTAGCAACAAAATTTGGAATTGTCCGTGATCTTCAGAACCCTTCGCGTAGGGGAATCAATGGAACACCTGCGTATGTAAAAAGTTCCTGCGAGGCAAGTCTTAAAAGATTGGAGACAGATGTTATTGATCTGTATTATTTGCACAGGAAAGATCCTGGTACTCCCATAGAGATAACAGTTGGAGCAATGGCTGACCTTGTGAAAGAAGGCAAAATTAGAGGTATTGGACTGAGTGAAGTAAGCGCCGATACATTACGTAAGGCACACGCTATCCATCCCATAACTGCGCTACAATCAGAGTATAGCTTATGGACACGCGATCCTGAAGATGGGGTATTACAGGCTTGTAAGGAATTGGGGGTTGCCTTTGTAGCATACAGTCCTTTAGGACGTGGATTTCTCACCGGTCAGATTAAAAAGTTTGAAGATTTTGAGCCTGCAGATTATCGTAGGTTCTCGCCCCGCTTCCAGGGAGATAATTTTGCGAAGAATCTTCAACTGGTTGAAAAAATAGAATCCCTGGCTAAAGCAAAGAGATGTACTGCATCACAACTGGCACTTGCCTGGGTAATGGCGCAAGGAGAATATATTTTCCCCATCCCAGGCACCAAACGTATTAAATATCTTGAAGAAAATGTTGGAGCAGTGAATGTTCAACTATCACAAAAGGATCTTGAAGAGATTGATGAAATAGCACCGAAAAATGCAGCAGCAGGTACCCGTTATCCGGAGGCAATGATGGGAAGTTTAAATGCATAACCGCGCTAGGGCTTAATCGAATTCACATACTCTCCCTGCTCATTTTTCACTGTATAACAAAGGTTTGAATTTTCAATCCCATAGCGGCGCCCATTTTTTACTACAAAATTCATATATATGATTAAGGAGTATCTCTTGGTGGAAGGTCACCTGGAGGACCGCCCCTTCTACCTGGTGAAGGACCTCCTGGTGGTGGTCCAGGTGGTGGCCCTGCAACCATTTTCAAAACTTCGTCAATTAGCTTATCAAATTTAATTTGTTGATCAGGAGTGCAGATCATCCTGACTTTCTGAAAATGATCAAAGGTGAGAAGTTCAAGAGCTTTAAGGTTTTCAGAAATTGCATTTGC
>JADGPY010000477.1 GCA_017882205.1 Chitinophagaceae bacterium | reverse complement strand
TTGAAGGATTTATGAACAAATTCACCGTTTGCCGGCAGGAGAAAGGTTATAACTATGATCCGGGTAAAATGAATACTGTAATGCCGGTGGTTGATTATTCAGGCATGAAAGACCCGGACCTAAAAGCAATCTATGCCTACCTCCGCACTGTAAAACCGGTTACGAACAGCATAGTGAAATATCCGCAGTAGGCTTTACCGCTGGGGTTTCAGGGCAACTTTCCCGGGTCGTGTTTTACTAACCATTTTTTATTGGTATATGTAGGGTAACAGATATGAGTAACCGCTGTTAAGTCACAGCTTATAACGGTAATTCAGGAATGCCGGGAAGATTCTCACGTGTCAGTATGAAAACCCCGGACAAAAGTCTAGTATTATTATCCTTCTGTTTACTTATAAATTTTTTCAGGCGTTAACAGTAAATTATTTTATAAATTTTCGAATTTCTGTTTCTTCATTTTTATGCAAAATCAAATAATACATACCGCCTGGCAAATTACTTACATCTATGGAAAAGGAAGTTTCACCGTTAAGAATAATTTTTATTTCTTTTAGTTTCCTGCCCTGGCCGTCAACGATTTGAACAATGGCATTTTCACCTTTACCGTTAGCTTCCACAAACAAAAATCTGTTTACAGGATTTGGGAAAATCTGAAGCTTACTATCCTGGTTTATTTTTACTGCAACAATATTACTGTAGCTGAATTGGCCATCAATATCAATCATTTTTAACCGGTAAAAATTAATTCCCCGCAATGGTTGGTCATCCATAATGGAGTAATCGGTTATAACAGAGCTTTTTTTATTCGCAACTACATTATTTATCGGCAGGAACCTGTATCCATCAGCACTACGTTCTATTACAAACTTTGAAAGGTTTTTCTGAGTGGCAATTTTCCACTGCAGCAGCACTGATTTATTTTGGAGAGAGGCCTGAAAATCTAAAAGGGTTGCATTGGCCCGGTAACAGCTTCTTATCTTATTGCCTGCACCAATGCATTTACTAACTGCAGCAAGGTGCAGTAACTGCTATTGCCCAATTGCCTGACGTGTTAACTGTACAATTGAACGGAGATAAAATATCTATCTCAGCAAAACAAGGAACTAATATAAATGTATGGCAGGGTAATCCATCTTATGATAAAGTGCCTGTTGAAATATTTGCCCGCGATACTGCATTCCATCTCTTTCAACAATTTGGCAGAACCGAAGGAAAGTTTGTGATACAGTTATTCGACAGCACAGACTTACTCGATGAAAAGATCATTAATATTATGCCGGGCACGCCATTGCTTGTTTCAGAATCGAAGCATACAGAAGCAGCAACATTAGCACCTGGAGGAATGTTAAAATTCCTGCGGGCAGTTTTACAATGCAGGTAACAAGCGGTGATGAATTTATTAGTTATCCAAAAGCGGCTTATCCAAAAACGATGAGCATGAAAAGTTTTTATATCGATAGATCTCCTATAACAAATCTTCAGTTCAAAAATTTTCTCGATGCCACACGTTATCACCCTGCAGATACAACAAATTTTCTTAAACACTGGGTCAATGGAAAAATTACTGCAGGCGAAGAAAATTTTCCTATTGTAAATGTGAGTTATGAAGATGCGAAGGCTTATGCAGCATGGGAGAGCAAGCGTTTGCCCACCGAAGCAGAATGGCAATATGCCGCACAAACTTCTGATGGAAGAAACTGGCCATGGGGCAATGCGGTAAAACAAAAAGGCGGGCAGTCAAAAAATGTCAGTTCTACTTTAACGCTTGTCGATTATGGTGAGCCCGATTCAACACTTTGCAATACCAGCAGCGGAAAACTTTATCCTGTTGGTACATATAAAAAAGCTGCAAACCCTTTTGGTGTACAGGATCTTGTTGGCTGTATTTGGCAACTCACTAACGATCATTACCAGAGCGATACCTATGAATACATTATCATGAAAGGCGGCAGCTATTACAAACCCGGAGGAAGCTGGTGGTATGTGCAGGGTGGCCCGAAGCCATTGCAGTATCGCCAAATGCTGCTTCGCATATCCCCGGGATTTGAAAGAAACAACACAGTTGGTTTTCGCTGTGTAAAAGATGCTGAATAGATTCCCGAATGCTTAGTTATTTTCAACTCTTTCAATTTTACAAATAAAGCAACAGGCTTCTGAATTTCTAACATGCAAGTATTCAATCTTAGGTTGTGCATCAAATATTTTTGAATTAGAATATCTATATCATCATCTCCAATTTGTTCTGTCAGGTGGCTCCGGGTGATACTATTTGATTTTGCATGCCTAACTCTTTTAATCTGTGAATATGCGAATAAAGTGAATTCAGGAAAGTTGGCTTCAAATTATAATTAAAGCCAAATTCTTTCGCTGTTCTCTCAACTATAGGAGCAATTTTCCTGTAATGTATATGGCAGATATTGGGAAATAAATGGTTTTCGATCTGGAAATTTAACCTTCCGATATAATAATTAAGAAAAAGATTATTTCTTCCAAAGTCTGATGTAGAACGCAATTCATGAACGGCCCATTCTTCCTCAATAATACCTTCGGCGTTTGGTAATAGTTGCTCGGTGCCCTCTACCACATGTGCCATTTGGAAAACGGTACTCAATATACATCCCGCCGTCCAGTGCATTATAAAAAAACCCAGCAATACCTGCCACCAGCCAAACGGGGTAAAAAGGATTGGAAGGCCTATGAATACGAAGAGGTAAATGATTTTTACGATTACCATTTTCATATATTCAAGAACAGGATTTATATGAAACTGCCGGGTAATACCCGCTTTGTTATATACTATCAGTTGCGTAAAATCGCCGATTAATTTTGAAATAGTCAATAACCCGTAAAAGAAAAAAGCATGTATGTATTGGTACCTGTGAATTCTCTTAAGCGGACCGTATTGACATAAACGGATCGGCCCTTTTGGAGCAATATCCTCATCATATCCTTCAATATTTGTATAGGCATGATGCAAAAAATTATGCTGTATTTTCCAATTGAAAACATTGCTTCCTAATAAATACATGGTTCCGCCCAATATTTTATTTACCCATTCTTTACGCGAATAAGAACCATGCACAGCATCATGCATTACACACATGCCATTCCCGCCATGCCGGTGCCAATTAAAACTGCCATGAGCATCGCAATCCAGGCACTCATGGGTACAATAAAAATTAAAACAAATGGACATTGGCGTTGCGTTATAAATCGAACATGTTCAATTGATTATCATTTTGCTCTTTGAAATATTGTATTTGAGTTTGCTGAAACAGTTGATTTATGGGCATTCTTTCAAAAATAGATATACTTAAAAC
>JADGPY010000476.1 GCA_017882205.1 Chitinophagaceae bacterium | reverse complement strand
CTTTTGCCTGAACGTTCAGCACCATATCTTTTGAATACAGCACCTTCAGGTGGTTTGCATACTCCGTCTGTACAGCGTATGCGGTAGGCCTGCTACCATCTTTTATACAACATTGAAAAGAACTATCCATTCTCCTCATTCGTGACACACCCGACCACGGCGAAATAAAAAAAAATATCTGCTGAAATATTGCTGTATAAATTATTCAAGGTTAATGGATACATTTAATAAAAAATTACTGATGACCTTTCTGATTATTTTTCTATGTATCGCCGGCCTTGTTCTTATGATCACATGGGGGAAGATTAATCCTTTCCTTGCATTTTTAATTGTCTCTATAGTTGCAGGGCTTTTATTGGGAATTCCTTTTAATAAGATCATTGTTTCCGTGCAAAAAGGAATAGGAGATACATTGGGCTCTTTGGCTATCATAATTGCATTGGGCGCTATGCTTGGCAAACTGGTAGCTGATAGTGGCGCTGCACAAAAGATCGCTGCTGTAATGATGAATGCTTTTGGCGAAAAATATATTCAGTGGGCGCTTGTTGTAACAGGATTTATAATAGGTATACCATTATTTTATGGAGTTGGTTTTGTGTTGGTCGTTCCCCTTATCTTTTCTGTTGTGTATCAATATAAATTACCTGCAGTGTATATCGGCTTACCTATGCTTGCAGCATTGTCTGTTACATTTGGTTTTCTTCCTCCGCATCCTTCACCAACCGCACTGATAGTGCAGTTTCACGCTAATATGGGGTTGACATTATTTTACGGCCTCATCATTGCCATACCTGCTATTATTATTGCAGGCCCGTTGTTTGCAAAAACTTTAAAAAACATTCACTCAGTTCCTTTAGAAACATTTCAGGGAAAATCTTTACCTGCAGAACATTTACCCGGTACCGTTAGCAGTTTTTTGTCAGCGCTTTTGCCGGTAGTTCTACTTATGGTAACTACATTACTTGCTTACCTCATTACGCCGCAAACTATAGCAGGCCGGGTCATTTCTTTTCTGGCGGAACCGGCTGTTGTGATGCTGATAGCGCTGGGCTTCGCTACATATACTCTTGGCATTAAGCAGGGATATACCATTAAAGAGATCATGTTAATTTATATTGACGCAGTAAAAGATATTGCTATGATATTGCTGATCATCGGGAGCGCAGGAGCATTAAAACAAGTCCTTACAGATAGTGGTGTTAGTGAGCAAATTGCATCGCAACTAAATGGAGTAAATGTACAACCACTTTTTCTTGCATGGATAATAGCCGCTATTATCCGGATTTGTGTAGGATCGGCTACAGTTGCCGGTATTACTACTGCAGGCATCCTTGCCCCGATAATCTTACAGAGTCATGCAAATCCTAGTTTAATGGTATTGTCTATTGGTGCAGGAAGCCTTGCATGCTCACATGTTAATGATTCAGGTTTCTGGTTGTTTAAGGAATATTTTAACCTGAGCATAAAAGATACCATCCGTTCATGGACTATGATGGAAACTATTGTGTCAGTCGTTGGGCTGATCGGTGTATTAATTTTGAATCTTTTTGTATAATTCTTAAAAATTCATTTATGGAAAATAATAGTGCTTCACAAAAATTTGAACAGACAGGGTTAACCCTTCCGCCGGCTCCAAAACCTATCGGTGTTTACAAATCATTTCTTATTGATGGTAACCATTTTTATGTTTCAGGGCATGGACCTTTGCAGGTTGATGGGACATTCATCACTGGCCGTATAGGTGATACTATAAATATTGAAGAAGGTAAAGTTGCTGCACAGCAGGTTGGCTTAACTATTCTTTCAACGATCATTTCTAACCTCGGCAGCCTTGATAAAGTGAAGCGTGTTATAAAAGTTTTAGGAATAGTGAATTGTACGGCAGATTTTGAAAAACATCCTTACATCATTAATGGTTGCAGTGAATTGTTTAAAAAAATCTGGGGTGAAGAAAACGGTGTCGGCGTAAGAAGTGCAGTTGGCGTAGGATCTTTACCAGATAATATTCCTGTAGAAATTGAAGTCTTGTTTGAATTGTATTAATTTGAAGATCAATATAAAAATATGAGATGAAAAGTGAATGGTACCACATTAAAGATATTGATGACATAGATTCACCGGCATTGGTTGTATACCGGGAAAGAGTACTCGAAAATATCAGCACATTAATTTCGATGATTGATGATGCGAAAAGATTGCGGCCTCATGTAAAAACGCATAAATCAAAAGAAGTAATTGCATTACTGATGGATGCAGGGATTCATAAATTTAAATGTGCGACAATTGCCGAAGCAGAAATGCTTGGAATAGCCGGTGCACCTGATGTTTTATTAGCTTATCAACCCATAGGCCCCAAGCTGAAACGTTTTGTTGAATTAATAAAAAAATATTCTTCAACAAAATTTTCCTGCCTGGTTGATAATATTGATTCTGCAAAAAATATTGCTGTTGCGGCTGTTGAAAATAATATAAATATCCCTGTGTATATTGATTTAAATGTGGGAATGTACAGAACAGGTATTGTGCCCGGTGACAAAGCAATTGAATTGTACCAGACATGTGAAAATTTAAACGGGATACAACCAACAGGGTTACACGTATATGATGGCCACATCAGGTCTGCAGATATTACGCAACGTACAATTGAGTGTGACAGCGCTTTTGAGCCGGTTGTAGTTATGCAGCAAGTTTTAATTCAGGATGGTTTTCCGGAACCTGTAATTATTGCAGGCGGTTCACCTACTTTTCCAATTCATGCAAAAAGAGAAAATATAGAATGTAGTCCCGGCACTTTCATTTATTGGGATAAAGGTTATCAGGGTTCACTTGAAGAACAGCATTTTCTTACCGCAGCATTAGTTATTACGCGTATCATTTCTTTACCTGGTAAAAGAAAATTATGCCTTGATCTTGGACATAAATCTATAGCGGCTGAGAATAATTTAGAAAACCGTGTTTATTTTTTGAACGCTCCTGAATTAAAATTTATAAGCCAGAGTGAAGAACATTTGGTAGTGGAAGCACCGGCTGATCATTCTTATAAAGTGGGGGATGTTTTCTATGGCCTGCCGGTTCATATTTGTCCTACTGTTGCATTGTACGAGCGGGCACTTGTCATAGAAAATAATGAAGTAACAACAGAATGGAAAATGATTGCGAGAGATAGAAAGATCAGTCTTTGAAAAAATAATTTGCAAACTATGTTTATAATTGATGCACATCTTGATCTTGGCATGAATGCGATGGAATGGAATCGTGACCTTGCAAAACCTATTCATGAAATTAATGAGAGAGAAAAAGAATTGACTGATAAGCCTGACAGAGGAAATGCCACAGTTTCATTACCAGAGTTAAGAAAGGGTAATATTGGATTGGTCGTAGCCACACAAATTGCACGCTATGTTGCTCCGGATAATTCATTGCCCGGATGGAATTCACCCGGACAGGCATGGGCGCAAACCCAAGCCCAGCTTGCATGGTACAATGCAATGGAAGAAGCCGGTGAAATGATACAGGTGAATGATCTGGCTTCTCTTGAAAATCATATTGCTTTATGGAACAATGAAAATAATGATCAGCAAAAACCTATAGGATATATTTTAAGCCTTGAAGGCGCAGATTCTTTAATAACGCTTCAGCATCTTGAAAGAGCATGGCAATATGGTTTACGGGCGCTCGGGCCTGCACATTATGGGCCGGGCCGCTATGCGAATGGAACGGATGCAACAGGACCGATGGAAGCAAAGGGCATAGCATTGCTCAAAGAAATGGAACGCCTCAATATTATTCTCGATGCCACGCATTTGTGTGAGGATGCTTTCTGGCAGGCACTTGATAATTTTAACGGACATGTGTGGGCAAGCCATAATAATGTAAGAAAAATTGTAAATCACAATCGCCAGTTTAGTGATGAACAAATAAAAGCTTTGATTGAAAGAGGTGCTGTTATTGGCGGCGCATTAGATGCATGGATGATGGTGCCTGATTGGGTAAGAGGAAAATCATCACCACAGGAAATGAATTGCAATCTTGAAAAAATCATTGATCATTTCGATCATATTTGCCAGTTTGCAGGCAATGCTTTATATATTGGTATTGGCACCGATCTTGACGGTGCTTTTGGACGTGAGCAATGTCCTTACGATCTTGAAACAATTGCAGATCTGCAAAAGCTGCCATCCTTATTTTATAAACGCGGTTATACCAAAGAAGATGTTGAAAATATTATGCATGGTAACTGGATGCGGTTTTTAAGAGAGGCATGGAAGTGATAAGATTAAGAATTAATAATTAAAAGTTTTTTAAAGCGCCTTTTTGTGTCTCCCGAAAATATAATAACAGGCCTGGATTTTACGATTTGCATTTCTTTATGTGAATATTTACAAGTTTGTAAAGCCAAATTATTTGGCTAAACATGAACCCGCCATTGATTAATACAAAACCGCCATCATATTTACTAATTAAGTTTGCGCCCTTGTGGGTGTTCCCTCTTTTCAAATCTAAAACATTTTCCGGCAACGAACGCCCCCCGTCTGGTCTCCGACCAACGGATTTGTTCCATCGAAATAAAATTTCGCTTATGAATAGTAATAATCTTCCGGCACACTACATAACCCAGCCCTTACAGAATT
>JADGPY010000475.1 GCA_017882205.1 Chitinophagaceae bacterium | reverse complement strand
GTACAGACAATATCAGCCCATTTCAAATGGTTATCCAGCAAAGGCTCAACGTTCTCATCAATTAACCTGAATGTCCAATGCTGGGGAAGGAGTGCAGCCACTGTCAGCAATCCAAGAGAGGAAGCAGGATATTTTGCCCCAACCATGTCACAAACCTCCTGGTAATTCCAAAAACTAAATCCAGAAAATTTTGTTTGTACAAGAAGGCATTTGGTAGGCCCCCCATTCAAATCCTTCATTTATTACTCTATTGAATAAATAATATGTCAAATATACATGAATATCAAATGCTACAAATCATTGATTTGGTAGTCCTGGCATATGTATTGAATATTTTTTCAGTCATATGTAAGGTGCTTGACTTTATTGTGAGTATTCTGGACTATAGTGTTGCGGTATGAAATGTTGGGGATTTCGTGAACGCTTCACTATCAACCGATAGAAAACTTGCCGGCGAGCGAAACCCTTGGCATACCAATAAAGCCCCAATATTTTATACCGCGTGTTAGCAAATGTTTTATTATTCAATAGCAATTTCACGCAACTTCTTAAAAAACATTTTCTTTCTTTCAGAATTAATACCCCAATCAACTGGTACACTCTGATAACCTGATTCAAATCCTTCATCCTTCATCCTATAGTCAAAGTATCCCCATGATGCATATGCTTTAACTGCAGTAGCAAAATTGCACGAATCGGACTCGAAATTAAAATGATCGTCTTCATTAAAAACAATAGGTTTTGAAGTGTAACCTATTACCTTTTTTGTTGCTTCAACTAAAGCTGTAATTTTCGACGAATTACTTAACCCATTACCATGTAATAAAACAAAATCTGATGCCTTAACAACTGATGAATCAGGAATGGTACCACCTCCATAACTCGTACTAACAAGCAGGTTGTATCCATCTTTTTTTATATTATGCACTCTTTTAATCAGTTCATGCACTCGCTCTGGCTGTAGTATTTTGTGGTCATAAGCAATATTGCATTCATTATTTATTTCAATCAAGATGTTCTTATATCCTTTAATAAGTATCCAATTCGTAATATTATCTGTTGCATTGATAACCGCCTGTTCATTTTGCAAATTTTGATCCTGTCCAAAATAAAAATATCCTAATATTACAATCATTTTGAGCTCATCAGCTTTGTTTAGTATCCGTTCAAGCCTATTCATATAATCAGACCTTAATTCACCTTTTTCATCAAAAGCAGAATTAATACATTCACTATTTCCATATCCAATCGGACTGCCCCCCTGAAGGTTTAGGGTAAAAGCAAGCAGACCATAGTTGCGCCACTCTCCCATATGGGATACAAATTCATTAGTATTTCTGTTCGCATCCCAAACCTTAGTGTCTGGATAGACAAATTTATCTCGTGTTTTGGGGTTCAAGTCATCAAATATTCCTTGAACCATTCTGGAATTAAAAAGTAACCCTTCAATTTTATTTCCCTTCCAGTACCTGTCTTTGTAAGTGAGCTCTCCATTAACAAAAAACTGATTTCCTGTAATGGTCACTCTAGTTTTTCTTTCATTCATTGAGCATGAAATAATTGCAAAGGCAAGAAAAAAAAGTAACAGTTTTATCTTCATCGGATTTGTGTTTAAATATTTGCTAACGTTTGGCTATAAGTGCCGTTTGGCGTTTCGGAGCAAGTCTTTGTCAAGTTAGCAATAAATTTAATTAGTTGCATTGCCTTATCAGTCCGTAATTCCCGCCAAATGGCATTTATAGCGTGTTATGGGCTGGGCTTTATTTTTCTTTGAGTTTTTCTATTTCCGCGTTGGTCAGACCAGTCAGTTCAGAGATCATTTCAATAGATAATCCTTTTTTAAGTCCGGCTTTTGCGACTTTTTGTAAAGTTTTTCCCTTTTCGGTCTTGACAGCTTCCTCCCTCATCTTTTTTTCTTCCTTCCGTATCCGCTCTATCAATTCAAATTGTGGAACCCATTTGGTACTCTTTTCCAGTTCTGCCAATAATCCAATGTCGGCAAAACTCAGATACGACTTCACGGAGATTATCATGTGGTCTATCACCTGTATGTTCAGTATCAGCCCCACTTGTATCAACCGATCTGTTATATCCTTGTCGGCTTCTGAGGGTTTTAGTTCGCCGCTGGGATGGTTGTGTACCATTATAACCCTTACCGAGCCTTTCATTACTGCCCAACGAAATACATTCATCGGCTCAACAGTCGTAGCTTTTACACTGCCCATGCTCACCAATTCGATGTACTGCATCCGGCTGTTTTGGGCAAGGCCTATCATCCAGAAATGCTCTTTTTCCTGATCTATCTTTTCCTCTCGTAGCAGGATTTCCTGCATTACGCTGTAGACATCATCTGAGTTTAATAGCTTTATCCGTTGCTCGTCTGTTAATTCTATGGTCATGTGCGACTTTATAGGTTTCTGATAACAAATGTAGGAATTTCTTTTCTATTTGGGGTTTCTCCATTCTTTAGCTTAAAGGGGGTTCATTTTGAGCTATATGCCCAGCTTATGGGCTTTGCACTGTGTTATGTTTTAGTATTTCTTTTAATATTTATAATACTTTTTAAAAAAAGAGTTAAAAGTTTCAAAAATACCATATTCCCAATATTTTGCATATCCATACAAACTACCTGGTTTGCCTTTCATTCTTGTTGTATATAGCACCTCTCTTGATT
>JADGPY010000474.1 GCA_017882205.1 Chitinophagaceae bacterium | reverse complement strand
TCATCAATTTTATTTTACTTTTCTATCAAGTAAGTATCCCATCGTAATAGTGATTGCAGGAATAGCAATGTAACCGAGCCCAATCACATAAAATAATTTATAAAAGTTCCCTTCATTATTGGGATAAGAACTATGGTATCAAGAATAATATTAATGATAAACCAGGAGAAGCCAACGATTATCACATTCTTTAAATAATCGCTATCTATTACTTTGAAGTAGCGAAAAAGAAAGTAGCAAGCTGTAATAGCACCAACAACAATTCTTATTAACTTGAATGAAGCGTAAGGAATTATAAGTTCACTGCCTGGCTTGTAAAAAAGAAATGAAACTGCAAATGGAATTAGCCAGGATAAGAAGCCGGGCAAAATATTTTTAATAATTAATTTCCTGGTCATAACATTTGAAATTATGCTCAAATATCGCTACTCAGTTAATTATAATAAATGATATTCGTCAATGTTTAAATTGTTTTATGTCACAGAAGAGAATGTATATACGGCATGTCGCTGAGCCAATGCCATCCTGAATAAAAAGAAACAATTTTTTTGAGAGCATTTGAACAAAAATCACTTAGATCTCTTTTAGATCAGGTTTAAACTTTCTGGTTTTGCTACTTCCTTGCCATGTTCCTGCTCTGTTCAAAGTTCAAAGCCATAGGTCGATACGACCCATAAAAAAAAACAAGGTAACGTATCAGGTTAAACGAAAATTTATCAGTCAAAAGATATTACAAGGCCATTACGTGTTCTATGACGTGGAACCGGGGTGAACGAAGGAATGGGCATAGATTCTAATTTTCTCTTAAAAGGATATGCTTTTGCTACACTTGTTATCCGCTTTAATTTCTTACCGGTTTTATAAAAATGGGTTAAGTAAAGCATATCCAAAACATACTTATCAGACAACCATTTATCAAGATTAAATATGTCGGCCTTGTGCAATATGGAAAGGGCATAGCAGTTTGCCTGCCATTCGTAAGTTTGTAATTCAAGTAATAATTTATCATCAGGATGCAGGTATAAATGTGAGCCCAAATTGCGGAGGAGTTCATTAATATTCCACTGTATGCTATGCCCTGTCAGGTGCAGCAGGTTAAACAGTTTTTCCTCCGCATCTAAATGATTACCTATAAATATTCTCTTACCATCAAGGTCACCTTTAAAGAATGGATCAAGATTATGCGTGTAGTGAATAACCAGGCCCATTTCTTTTACTATTTTTTCGCATTTCTCGAGAATTTCTGCAAAGTCAGTTTTTTTCATAGCCATACTATTGGTGGTTATTTATGCAATATGTTTTTGGGAAAGTTGAGAATTTATTATATACTATTGAATAATCCCTTCCATTACATCTTCAATATAAGACACTATCTCTACGAAGCGGGGCTCTTTCCGGATAGACCTGTCACGATGCTCAGGAAGATCGGGTTTAATATGCTTTATTATACGCCCGGGATCTGAATCCATGATGTAGATATCATTGCCTAATAATACAGCTTCCCGTGGATCATGTGTAACCAGCACCACAGTAGGATTTAAGCTTGCAAGTTCGCTTTTCTGAAAAAGATCCAACATAAAGAATTGCATTTTTGCCCGTGTAAAACCATCCAATGCTCCATAAGGTTCGTCCAATAACAACATATTGGGATTGGCTACAAGGCTTCGTGCTATGGCAACACGCTGTAATTGCCCACCGGAAAGCTGCGGTATTCTTGCAAACTTATTTTCATGGCCTTCAAGTCCAACCACTTTTATCATTTGCATTGCCTGCTCATGTGCATGGCTTTTAGCAACTCCTTTTAGGGTAAGCGGCAGTGCTACATTTTGTAATACAGAGAACCATTCAAGTGAAGAATATTGCTGAAAAACCATCGGCATGCTTTGATTTTCAGCAAGCGGTTTCCCGTCCACAAATACTTCGCCCGAAGTAGGCTTTTGAAGCCCGGTAAAATAGCGAAGTATTGTAGATTTTCCGCAGCCAGATTTTCCCATAATGACAATAAATTGACCAATGTTTGGGTAATCTTCTACCACAAGATTAAGGTTGTCGAAAACAACAAAATCTTTTTTTGTTTTCGCATCAAAATAGGTTTGGTGAACTCCCCTTAATTCAAGCACGGCAGGATTTGAGCCGGTACTATTAATTTGCTGATCTGCTATTGATTTAACCTTCGTCATTTATTGATATTTGAAACTAAATAATAATCTGTCAATTAATCGAAACATCGCATCCTGTATAATTCCAATTGCAACAATTATAAAAATTACAGCGTAAACTTTACCAACATTGCTTTGTCTTTCTCCGAGAAAGATAAGGCTTCCTAAACCTCCCTGTATGCCGGCAAGCTCAGCTACAATAATATAAGTCCAGCTAATACCAACTAAAATTCTTATATCGTCTGAAAGACGTGCAATAACTGATCTCCACGTAACGTATCGCACCGTTTGCCAGAAAGTTGCTCCAAGTGTTTTCATCATTTGAAGATGAGTAGTATCTACTTCATCTATTCGCTGAACAACAACAGGAACAAGATAAACCCAAATGCCAAAGGCAAGGAAGTTAATTTTAGTAACAATTGTTAACCCGCTAATTGCTATAAATATTCCCATAAGTGCAGTAATAGGAACAAATCTTAATGCATTCACCTGCTGGCTAAACATTTTTCTTACCTGCGGAGATAGCCCAATGGCAAATCCAACAAAGAGTGCCGCAGCAATACATTTTAAATAACCAATAAAATTTATGCGTAATGAAAAAAGAATATTAGAAATTAAATTATCATCCGATTTCATTTCCAGAAATGAGTGCCAGGTTTTTTGAGGTGTAGGCATTACATGATTATTAATCAAACCGAAGTTTGTAACGAGATACCATAAAATAAAAAGAATTACCCAGCCCACCAATTGAAGCTGCCAGAGATACCTGCCATTGCCAGTTAGTTTCATATAAAATTTATTATTTAAAAAAAGGGGCTATCAACCCCTTTCATAAGTTATTTTCCTGTTTTATCCCAGATAAACTGGAATTCTGTACGTCGGTTTTTTGCACGACAAGCCTCATCTGCATTATCCTCGCATCCGGCAACCGGTTTATTAGATCCGTTCCCAACAATTATAAATTTATTCTGATCGAAACTATGTTCTTGTACAAGATAATTAACTACAGCCGTGGCCCTGTTTAAAGAAAGCTTTTGATTTAACGAAGCACTGCCTACATTATCAGTATTACCCTCAACACGAATGTAAGCCCCTGCAAAGCCCTGGGCCAGTTCTTTAATTTCCCTGTCAATAAGAACTTTATCGTCTTCATCAAGCTGGGCAGAATTTGTAGGAAATTCAAGACTTATGATTTTACTGCTTTGTGACGTCTGCGTCTTCATCTCTACGGTGGCCGGTTTAAATGCTTCAACTTTAGCAGCAACCTGGTTATTATCAGCTGCAAAATCTTTGTCATTCATGAGTTCCTGTATTACAGATGGGTCGGAAACATTTCTCCATGGAGCAGGTGATTTTGCCAAACCCACCTCCGTATATTTAATAGCCATTCTTCCATACATTCTATCGCCGGTCATTCCTGTATAAGTGCTGTTAAGTCCAAAAAAGTTTATGTTATCGCCAAGAGTAGAAAAATACACTTTGTTGGCAGATTTAGCTGCGATATCTTCGGGGAATTTAAACCCTTTTGCAAAAAGTGCATTGCCTTCTTTTTTGGCGTTTGGATCATTATTTATCTGTGCATTTCCCTGAAGCCATGCCTTTACAAGCTTTACGATTAAATCATGTTTGTCTTTAAGCACAGATTGCTTAACCAATAAACCATCTGCTATAATCTGGCTGGCAACAGCGCTGCTTACAAGCACCTTGGCACCTGCCTGTGATGCAACACAATCTTCATCATCAGGAGCCCATACCACTGCGGCGTCGCATTGATTATTTTTAAATGCATTTGCTGCTTCTACGCCATCTCCAACCTGGTATCCATCAATATCGCCCATTTTTAAACCAGATGATTCAAGAACATTAAGCAATAAAGTATGAGAAGCTGTACCTACAGCATAAGCCACTTTCTTACCTTTTAAATTTGCCACGTCATCAATCCCTTTACGAACAACTATAGCATCAGCGCCATGCGATTGATTTACCTGCATTATCTGAACAACATTATCTGCTAATAATTCGCTACCCGATCCCATTTCGACAGAAAGGGCATCAGTTGTACAGTAAACAAGATCAAGATCCCCGGAATGAAGGCCAGACCTGGTATCTTTAACTGCATCCATTTGTTTTATAAGCAATTTGATCCCATATTTTTTATAAAGCTCACTATTCTCATTCGGGTCCATACCCCCATTCATAAGAACAAGACCTTCAACACCAGTAAAAGTATTATAAGCAACAACAAGATCTGGCTTACCAGATTTACTGTCAACAGCTAATTTACCATCTTTAGACCCCCAATGCTTGTATGCAAAATAGCCACCAACGAGTACTATAATAAATATGACTACATTACGAATTGCCTTTACCGTTTTTTGACCTTTATCAGTTAGTTCCATATTGTTTGGTTTGAAATTTTATAATAGTTATTTAAGTAAATCTTTATTAGCAGTTAACCACGATGTATCAGTAGGCGATTGACCGCTATCATTTCCAGGATCATTGTCACTTTTCATAAAAGCAAACACATCTACTTTACTACTGTATTGTTCCAGTAATTTTTGTCCTGCGTCATCCATTATGCCATTTTCTGCTTCCATCTTCATAAGCAATGTTTCGTGGTCATGTATCATTGACATTACTTCCGATTCATTCTCTGCAATCCGATTCCTGGTTTCTTCCAAAGTGATAGTTTCAAATTCTGAAACACCTAACAACGAAGAAGCGCTGTGAGCAGCTTCTCTCCATACATTAGAAGTTTGAAGCTGATCTCTTAAACGCCCTATTGTATTCGCAACGGATTCTGTACTGCTTTCAAGATTACTATAAAGGCGATCGAAAAAATTATAGCTTTTCAGCATCTTTTGTTTATCCTCCTGCATAATCTTCAACAATTTTTCATCTTCCGCAGCCTCACGGCCAAAATGAGCAATCTGATCTTTAGCTTTATCCCGTACATGCTGGTCTAATTTAGGATCATTTGACTGTTTTGTGAATTGAGCAGCGTAATCAAGATTTTTTTGCATGGAATCTTTTCTTTCGGCCATCTTTGTAGTATGCAATGTTATTGCCTCCATCATTTTTTTGATGCTAATATTAAATTTTGCCAGAACCCCACGACGGTTGGCAACTACAACTTCAAGTAATCCGGGTAAATCGGTTTTTATCAGGAAACGCGTCATCTTTCGGATAGCGCTTTTCCATCTTGCTATCAAAACATTTCTCATTAAAAAAATTGTTCCAATAATTGCAATCATTAAAACAAGCTTACCTACTTCTATCCCAAAATCTATCCAGTTATGAATGGTTTTAATAATTACCGGAAGTAAAAAATAACCAACCAATAAAAAGATAGCCACAAATGCAGCAGTAATTCCATATCGCATCTTACGCTCATCTGCTGTTTCTAGTGTATAAACAGAAGAGTTTTTTATTACATCGTTCATGATTTTGATTTTAAATTTATAATACTTGTTAAATATAATAGTTATACAGATTGAAGCCTTTTAATATCGTCATCTATAGTTGATTGTATATAACTATGCGCCGAAGATATTAATCGTTCTGCTTTTTCAATTTTTTCAATTCCTTCCTGGCCAAGTGTTTTATCTACATCCATTTGAGTTTTTTCTTTGTTTAAAGAAGATTCTAACTGCTGCCTTTGCAATTCCAACTGCTGTAATTGCTGTTGTATTTTTTTTATATTATCATTATGAGCCTGAAGTACATTTTGCCTTTTTTGTAATTGATTATTTTTTTCTGTTGAAGCACCCTTCAGGAAATCGTCGTTCTTTTGTTTAATAATATCTTTATAATGACGGGCTGCTTCAACCAGTTTTGCGGGCGAAATTTCCTGTGCTTCAAAACTCATAAGTACTGCCTGCAAAACTACTTCAGGAGCAGCTACACCCTTAGTGGCCATTTTCTGTTGTGTTTTTATCAACAACTGCCTGAATTCAAAATAGTCTGGACCAGGAAGATTTGCTTTCACAAGTTCATCTTCAAAGAATTTTACAAATGCCGGGTCAGGTTGTACTGTTTCATTTGAACTTTTTGCTAATGGAGTTACAAAAGAAGGTTCTGATTCGGTATCGTTTGAAGACGGAGTAGAAGTTATAACGTTTGAATTCAGCGGAAAAAATGTTGGAACTACTTCAGATAATGATGTTTGTGATCCTGTGCTTTGAGCATTTTTATCTGATTTATTTTTAGAATCATCCTCAATAAATCCTTTTTCTCTTAAGAAATTTTTTAATCCCATATTTTTATTTGCTATGAATTAGCTTA
>JADGPY010000114.1 GCA_017882205.1 Chitinophagaceae bacterium | reverse complement strand
GTAATGATAAAAATGGGTATTTATGGTATTTTAAGAGTGCTTATTTCGGTCCAAAACGAATTGCTTCTGATAGGACTTATAATACTTTCAGTATCGCTTATATCGGGCGTTCTTGGTGTGATGATGGCTATCGTTCAGCACGATCTTAAACGGTTGCTTGCATACCACAGCATTGAGAATATTGGTATCATTGGTATAGGAATTGGTTTGGGTGTGATTGGTCTTTCAACTAATAACACTACACTTGCACTGCTCGGTTTCAGCGGAGGTTTACTCCATGTCATGAATCATTCTCTTTTCAAATCGCTTCTTTTTTTTAATGCCGGTTCGGTATATCAGTCGACACATACCAGAAACATTGAACAGATGGGTGGGCTGATGAAAAAAATGCCATATACGGCTGTTCTCTTTTTGATTGGGTCATTGGCTATATGTGGCTTGCCTCCGTTCAATGGCTTTATCTCAGAATATCTTATTTATCTCGGCATGTTTAAAAGCCTGTCAGCTGCCAATTTGTATCAATCTATCGTTATTCTTTCGAGTATTGTAGGACTATCTCTCATCGGAGGACTGGCAATTTTCTGTTTCACTAAAGCGTTCGGAATTGCTTTTCTTGGAGAACCCAGGTCAGAAAAAGCAGTAATGGCAAAGGAAGTTGGTAAAGTGATGATTTTCCCTCAATTTATTACCGCAGCTTTTATAATGCTGATAGGATTGGTATCGATCTTATTTGTGAAACCTGTCTTTAATATAGTTTTCCAGGCTTTCAAACTGCCTGACATTGCCGTTACAACCCATGCTTCCTTTAAAAACCTTACCCAAATAAGTATATTGAGTGGCATTTTTGTCATACTTATCGTTATTTTACTCATTTACAGGCATTTTCATCTTAAGACTAAACATATTGACATAGGTCCCACATGGGGCTGCGGATATACCGCCGGCTCATTTAAGCAACAATATACTGCCACATCTTTTGCCTATAATTTTAATCATCTTGCAAAGCCATTGCTCCAGACGAAGAAGGTAATGGATGAAATCAGAGAAGAAGAAATATTTCCTGCTAAAAGAAAGTTTGAATCGCACAATGAAGATATTTTTAAAAAGCTTCTTATTGACAAACCTATAGATTGGTTCTCCTCTTTGTTGAAAAGGATTGCAGTAATGCAGACCGGACAGATTCAACATTATATACTTTACGCGTTTGTATTTATACTGTTTATCTTTTTATTGACATATTTCAACCTGATCTGAGTATGATAGGATATCTCCTTATATTAATTACAGCCTTCTTTTTCCCGGGCATAATAGTGCGCACAAAGAGTATTACTTCAGGCCGAAAGGGTCCTGGAGTGCTTCAGCCAATAAAGGATATCGTAGTACTGATCAGAAAAGGAAGCGTTTTCAGCAAAACCTCAGGAATAATATTTCAGATAGCGCCTGTTGTGGCATTATCAGCTATTTTATGTTCTGTATTATTAATACCATTTGCTAATCAAAGAGCTATTATTTCGTTTGAAGGAGATTTTGTTTTTTTTTCATACCTGCTAGCGTTCGGAAAATTTTTCACCATTCTTGCTGCTCTCGATACAGGAAGCAGTTTTGAGGGAATGGGAGCCAACAGGGAGGCATTTTTCTCGATGCTTGTGGAACCTGCCTTTTTTATCCTGCTGGCTACTTTTGCCATGTTTACCGGTTATACTTCTTTCTCAGATATTTTTAGTCACTTCTTTCTGACCGGAGACAACTATGTATTAATATATAGTATAATAGGATTTTATTTGTTTATTCAGATTGCGATGGTCGAAAACAGCAGAGTCCCCGTTGATGACCCGAAAACGCATCTTGAACTGACTATGATCCATGAAGTCATGATTCTGGATAACAGCGGATTCGATAAAGCTTTGATACATGTGGGTTCGTACCTGAAATTTGCTGTTTATGGTTCTTTGATGTATAATGTTATTGTACCTGCGGGTTGGAATATATTTCTGCAGACCGGTTTATTTTTAGGGGTTCAGCTGGTATTTGCAATAACAATAGGGCTGATAGAATCTTTCAGAGCCAGGAATAAAATGAATAAAAATCCCAAATTCATTCTTACCATCTCGTCGATAGCATGGATCGCTTTTGTTATAATCCTGATTTTAACTGAAAAACTAATATAATAATCAAGTATGGTAAATTATCTGATAGTATTGTTTGCAATAACTCTTGTATATTTTTCTGCTGCGGAGAGATTAATAATATATATCAGGTTAATTGCAATTCAGGGGCTATTGCTTTGCGGTATTGCTTTTTTTGAGCTCAAAGAAATAAACAGCGCAAATCTTCTTTTCATAGCTTCAGAAACATTGATATTCAAAACAATACTGATTCCTTATCTGCTCTTCAGGATAATAAATCGTTCGGGTGTATCTAAAGTTCACAGGCTTGCAATGCCTGGGTTCTATCTGCTTATTATATCAATTTTCGCATTGCTGATAAGCGTTATTCTGGCAAGTTCCCTGCTTAATCCTTTTATCAATACTATCTATATGGTAATTGCTCTTTTTACTCTCTTTACAGGACTTGTGCTAATTGTAACACACAAACTTATAATCTCGCACCTGATCGGTTTTTTAATCATAGAGAACTCAGTGTTTATGTTTTCGATTGCTGTAGGAAATAAGATGCCAATGCTGATCAATATTGGAATATTGCTTGACATTTTTGTTGGAGTTTTAATTCTTGGTTTTTTCGGATTACGGCTTAAACCTCACACTAACGAATTAACCATGTTAAAAGATTAATAGATGACACTTTTATTATTCTTTATCATTTCAG
>JADGPY010000473.1 GCA_017882205.1 Chitinophagaceae bacterium | reverse complement strand
GACCATTGCCTATTGGTTATTGGAAAGGTGCAGGATTAGCATTGCTCCTCGATATACTGGCCACTATATTCTCCGGGGGGTTATCTACGCATGATATTACCAGAACTGAGATAGAGTCAAAGGTTTCCCAGGTTTTTATCGCCATAGATATTTCTAAATTACCAAATTATCCTCTCCTCCAGCAAGCAATACATCAAATAATCAATGATTATCATTCTTCCATCCCGGAGAATAACAGTTCATCCATAACATTCCCCGGCGAAAAAGTTTTACGAACAAGGAAAAAGAATTTGGAAGAAGGAATACCTGTACTAAAATCTCTATGGGAAGAAATCTTACGCCTATAATTCTCTCTTCTCTAGTTAACCACATAGACATATGTGGTTAACCTTAGAAGCAATACTAATCTAAAATTCAAAATTTATAATAATCCCATACCGCTTATCCATTTTGGCACAATCCAAATAGTAATTACTCTTACTTTCGTTCCTTCTTGAACTCTAAATTCCCTAAAACGCATATGAAATTGAAAAGACTATTACTCGTATTAGTGATTTGCCAATCACTAGCCGTAACTGCCCAATCGAAATACGAGTGGAAAACAGCTACCTCCAGTGGGTATACTTATAAGTATGTGACCAATGATCCGATGGGTACACGCTTTTATACACTAAGCAATGGACTCACGGTTATTTTATCGCTGAATAAAAAAGAGCCAAGAGTAGCAGTTAAAATTGCCGTAAGAACGGGTAGTAATAATGATCCCAGGGATCATACAGGATTAGCCCATTACCTCGAACACCTGTTGTTCAAGGGAACTGATAAATACGGTTCGCTGGATTGGGTCAAAGAAAAGCCTTTGCTTGATAGCATTGATAATCTTTACGAGGTATATAATACTACAACAGACGTAGCTAAGCGTAAAGAGATCTATAAACAAATCGATAAAGTTTCAGGGGCTGCAGCAAAGTTTGCCATTGCTAATGAATACGATAAAATGATGGCTTCTATTGGTACACAAAGATCAAATGCACATACTTCTGTTGAGGAAACTGTATACGAAGAAGACATCCCCTCTAACGCAATAGATAAATTCATGACCATTCAGGCAGAGCGCTTTAGGGATCCGATTTTCAGAATCTTCCATACTGAGCTGGAGGCTGTGTATGAAGAGAAGAATCGCGGCCTTGATGATGATAATCGTAAAATGCAGGAAGCAATGTTCTTCAATGTTTTTCCAACACATAACTATGGTCAGCAAACAACTATTGGTACCATAGAGCACTTGAAAAATCCATCATTGAAAGCCATTCGTCAATATTATTATAAATATTATGTTCCAAATAATATAGCCATTGTTATGGCAGGAGAGTTTAATCCTGATCAGTTGATCAAAACAATCGATAAGGATTTTAGTTATATGAAAGCAAAGCCCGTTGAGGAATACAAAGCAACTGAGCCTAATCCTATTGTTGGTCCAATTGTAAAAGATGTATTTGGTCCAAGCGCTGAAAGCATGAGAATATTATATCGTACCGGTCCTTCTAATACTCATGAAGCAACTATGGCCGACATGTTAGGATCTATTCTTGCCAATGGAAAAGCTGGCCTCCTCGATCTGAATCTAAATAAACAACAGAAAGTATTAGGTGCGGGGGCAGGCAATATTCAATATAAAGATTATGGTGTATTTGTTGTGCTTGCTGCACCAAAACAAGGACAATCACTTGAAGATGTGAAAGAACTTTTGATGGGCCAGATTAATATGCTGAAGAAGGGAGAGTTCGACGAATCGCTTTTAAAAGCCATTGTTGCCAATACAAAACTTAATAAGCTTCAGGCATTAGAAAGTAATGACAACAGGGCTGTTAATATTACGAACCAATTTATTAAGAATGCTGGGAAGAAATGGAATATTGAAGTATCATCAATTGATGAAATGTCAAGAATCAGCAAAAAAGAATTGGTTGACTTTGCGAACAAGTTATTCCAGGATAATAACTACGTGGTTTTATATAAAAGAAAGGGTGAAGATAAAAGCATCGTAAAAGTTGAAAAGCCACCTATTACTCCTGTTGAAACAAATGCCGGGAAGCAATCCGCATTTGTAAAGGCAATAACTGAAGCACCTTTACCAAAAATATCACCGGTATGGCTGGATTATACCAAAGACCTTCAGAGAACCAAGTTAGGAAATGCAGATGTATTGTATGTTCACAATAAAGACAATGATTTGTTCAGGTTATATTATCGTTTTGATATGGGAAGCTGGAATAATAAGTTACTGCCTTATGCTTCACAATACCTGCAATTCCTGGGAACAAATAAATATTCTTCTGAAGAAATCAGCAAACAGTTTTATAATCTTGCCTGCAACTTCAACATTGCTACAGCGAATGAAGAAACTACAGTTACCATTACCGGTTTGCAGGAAAATTTTGAAAAGGCAGCAGCATTATTTGAAGAGCTCATTCACAATTGCAAGACCGATGAAGCAGCACTTACAGGTTTAAAAAACAGGATAATGAAAACGAGGGCAAACAACAAACTTAATAAAGCAGCCATCTCATCTGCTTTGAGAAGTTATGCAACATACGGCCCTCAGAATCCATCTAACTTTGTGCTGACAGATGATGAAATAAAGAACCTGAAAGCCGAAACCCTTACGAACCTGTTACATTCCCTCATGAGCTATAACCATAAGGTATTGTACTATGGCCCAAAACCTCTAACCGGACTTACAGCCAGCTTGCAAAAGCTACATGCAATGCCAGCAAGCTGGACGGCAAATGACAATGGAGTGAAGTTTAAACGTACTGTACAAACGAGCAACCAGGTTTTATTTGCTGATTATGATGCTGTGCAGGCGGAAATATATTGGGTTAAAAATCTGAATATATATGATCCGAAAGAAGAAGCATTGATCAACTTGTTCAATGGGTATTTTGGTGGCGGAATGGGATCAGTAGTTTTCCAGACCATCCGTGAATCTAAAGCACTTGCTTATTCAACCTTTGCAGTAGTTCAAACACCTGTAAAAAAAGAAGATACCTATTCTATCATTGCTTACGTGGGCAGCCAGGCTGATAAAATGAATGAAGCAGTAGCCGGTATGAATGAGCTTCTGGATGATCTTCCTTTAGCAGACCAGAATTTTATCAATTCCCGCAAAAGCCTGATGAAGGATATTGAGACAGACAGAATCACCAATGATGGCATTATTATGAATTATCTCAATGCAGTAAAGAAAGGGGTGGATCATGATCTGAGAAAGGATAATTATGCGCAGTATGCCAACATCACATTAAATGATCTCTCTAAATATCATAGGGATGTATTATCCAAAAAGCCATACACTTATTGTGTGGTAGCTTCAGAAAAAAGGATCAATGTAGATGATCTTAAAAAATATGGTGAGGTGAAGAAGCTGGGACTAACTGAATTATTTGGGTATTAATTTGGTTATTCATCAAAATAAAATAAAACACGGAGAAGCCTTTCGTGTTTTGTTTTTCTTTTTAATCTTTCTACCAATATTCAACCCCTAACGGGGTTGGGGATTCTGTGATGTATGCTTTCTTTCTACCAATATTCAACCCTTAACGGGGTTCCCTCAAAATATTTCCACATTTTCTTCCTCAACCGAACATCGTAAATGTCATTTTATGTATATTG
>JADGPY010000113.1 GCA_017882205.1 Chitinophagaceae bacterium | reverse complement strand
CGGGGTAAAAATCCATCAGGGAAAATTATTTTCTACCAACCTGTAACCCCTACGGGGTAATTGTAGCTCCTGGCAGCAATAGAATTCATGTTTTACTTGTCATCCTTATTACCGGGATGATCATTTCTTCAAGACTCACGCCTCCATGTTGAAATGTATTGCGATAATAATTTACAAAGTGATTGTAATTATTAGGATAGCATAAATAACCATCCTCCTTGGCAAAAATATAAGATGAGTTTACGTTCGGAACCGGTAGCCCGGCCTGCCTTGGATCACGGAACGCCAATACATCCTTGGGCTCATAATTGAGATTCCTTCCATGCTTATACCTGAGATTAGCAGTGGTTTGCTTATCCCCCACCACCTTGCTTGGCTTATTCACCCGAACACTTCCATGATCCGTGGCCACAATAAGGTTGATTTTTTTATCCGCTATCTTTTTCAGGGCCTGGTGCAATGGAGAATGCTCAAACCACGAGGCAGTGATACTGCGATAACTTGTTTCATCGCTGGCTAACTCCTTCAACACTTCCATTTCTGTTCTTGCATGGCTGAGCATGTCTACAAAATTATAGACGATAATATTCAGGTCGTTTTGTAAAAGATTATGAATATTGTCGACTAACTTTTGCCCATCATGGTTGTTAACTATTTTAGTGTAAGAATATTTCAGATCTGTTTTCCTTAACCTTTTCAATTGTGCTTTAAAGAATTCCTCTTCAAACATATTTTTACCTCCGTCCTCATCATCATTTTTCCATTCAAGCGGAAATTGTTTCTCAATCTCGATCGGCATTAACCCGGCAAAAATTGCATTCCTGCTATATTGTGTTGCAGTGGGCAGGATGGCATAAAAGGTTTCTTCTTCCTGTATCCTGAAACTCTCCGCGAAGATGGGCTGTATCGTTTTCCACTGATCATACCTAAGATTATCAATAAGCACAAAAAATGTGGGGATGCCTTTTTCAACATGCGGAAACACTTTATATTTCAGCAGGGTATTACTCATAATGGGTGCATCTGCAGCCTGGTCGGTGGCCCAGGAAGAATAATTTCGGGAGATGAATTTGAAGAATTCAGTGTTGGCTTCATTCTTTTGCGACTGGAAAACTTCCTGCATCTCGGGACTATCACTTTTTTTCATCTCAAGCTCCCAAAAAACAAGCTTTTTATAAATATCCATCCATTGGTTATAGTCAGGATTATCATTCAAAGCCGTAAAAAGGTTCCTGAATTGTTGTTGATATACCGTGGTGGTTCTTTCTGCAACCAGCCGGCGGTTATCCAGGATTTTCTTTAAGGATAGCCATACCTGGTTTGGGTTTACAGGCTTTATCAGGTAATCGCTGATCTGCGAACCGATGGCTTCATCCATCAGGTTCTCAGTCTCATTTTTGGTAATTAACACGATTGGAACATGACTGCGTATTTCTTTAATTTTCTGTAAAGTCTCCAGTCCTGAAATTCCTGGCATACTTTCATCCAATAGCACTACATCCACTTCGTTGTCCTTCACAAAATCAACCGCATCAAATCCATTGCTTAATGATTGAACTTCATAACCCTTGTTCTCCAGGAACATGATCTGGGATTTAAGGCTTTCCATTTCATCATCTACCCATAAAATTTTTCCGAGGCTCATAGTCTTGGTTTACCGATTACTGATTATTTGAAGATTATTATAATTCCTGATTTGCGATAGTATGTCAATTGCTAATTGCATATTTATTATTACCCATTGTCAATTGACATCTCACAAATGTAAATTATTCCCATTCCAAAAATTACCTTTGCAGCCTGGTGTAAACAATTTAACAATTCAATTATAGATGTCGTATAGAAAAATAATCAACGATCCGGTTTATGGCTTCATTACGATTGACAATGAATTGATCTATAAAATTATTTCGCATACATATTACCAGCGATTACGTCGCATTCACCAAATGGCCCTGGCCGAATTAGTTTATCCGGGCGCAGTGCATTCACGTCTTCATCATTCAATGGGGGCGTATCATCTCATGTGTAATGCGATAGCGGAGCTACGAAATAAAGGATTTGCCATTAGTGAAGAAGAATCCATTGCGGCAAAAGCTGCGATATTACTTCACGATATCGGACATGGTCCTTATTCTCATGCTCTTGAGCACATCCTAATGGAAAACGTAACTCATGAGGACATTTCATTGCTGCTGATGCAAAGAATGAATGACGAAATGGATGGGCAGCTGAAAATGGCCATTGATATTTTCACTGATGAATATCCCAAAAAATTTCTTCACCAGTTAGTAAGTGGGCAACTTGATGTAGATCGAATGGATTATCTAATGAGAGATAGCTTTTTTACGGGGGTAAATGAAGGAGTCATTGGCTATGACCGGATATTAAAAATGATGACCATAAGTAACGACGAATTGATGATAGAAGAAAAAGGAATTTATTCGATAGAGAAATTTTTAGTTGCACGAAGATTAATGTACTGGCAGGTCTATCTTCATAAGACTGTTTTGTGTGCGGAAAAAATGCTGGTGAATATCATCAGGCGTGCAAGAGAGTTAAAGGCCAAAGCGCCATCCGGCAGCCTCAATTTTTTTCTGAATTACGAATTCAAAGAGCATGGGCTGGATAAATTCCTTAGCGAATTCTGCAACATCGATGATTATGATGTATTAAGCACTATTAAGCATTGGGTAAAACACCCTGATAAAATTTTATCAATGCTATGCAAAGGCATCATTAACAGGGATCTGCTGAAAGTAAAATATTTTTCAAGGCCAATTCCTGAAGCCTTTTTAGACAAAAAGCTGGAAGAAGTGGGTTTGCAATTAAACATTTCAAAGAATAATGCATCATACCTGGTGTTTAGTGGTGAAACGGAGAATCGAACTTATAACACGCAGGATGAGCATATTCATATATTATTTAAAGATGGTTCCATAAAAGACATTTCACAGGTGGATAATGCATTAATCAATCAAACATTATTTGGCACAGTAAAAAAATTTTACATTTGTTACCCGGGATAGCCACTAAACCTTTTGGCGGGAGAGAATAACTTCACTTTCCCAAGAGTAATTAGTTATAAACGCGGAAGATTTTATGCAATTCAACGCAACCCAAATAGCAAGCCTGATAAATGGCAGTATAGAAGGTGACGAAAACTCATCTGTATCGTCATTTGGGAAAATTGAAGATGCGCAAACGGGTCAACTTACCTTCCTGGCAAATCCTAAATATGAAGAATTCCTTTACACCACCAATGCATCCATCATTATCATATCTGACATTCAGGAAATAAAACAACCTCTCAAAGCAACTTTGATCAGGGTTCCAGATGCATATTCTGCATTTGCTACAATTCTTGCAAGTTATCAGAACATGGTTACAGAACAGATGACTGGTATTCAGCAACCTTCATTTATTTCAGCCAGTGCTAAAATCGGGGCTAAGGTTTTCGTAGGTGCTTTCAGCTATATTGGAGAGAATGTTTTTATCGGGGATAATGTTAAAATATTTCCACTGGTATTCATTGGAGATGATGCCAGGATTGACGCTAATACCATTCTATATCCAGGAGTTAAAATATATCACGACTGTATAATTGGAAAGAATGTAACCATTCACGCCAGTTCGGTCATTGGCAGTGATGGTTTTGGATTTGCTCCCCAACCAGATGGAACTTTCAAAAAGGTTCCTCAAATCGGGAATGTGATCATCGAAGATCAAGTGGAAATCGGAGCCAATGTTACTATTGATCGGGCTACGCTTGGCGCTACGCTTATAAAATCCGGCGCAAAATTAGATAACCTTATCCAGATTGCTCATAATGTGGAAATAGGTAATCATACTGTAATAGCGGCCCAGGCTGGAGTGAGTGGAAGTACAAAGATCGGCAACTATGTAATGATTGGAGGCCAGGCCGGAATTGTTGGACATATACAGATAGCGGATGGCAGTAAGATCAACGCCCAAAGCGGGGTAAGCAAGTCTCTTAAAATCCCAAATACCATAGTTACCGGATCGCCAGCGTATGATTACAGCAGTTCACTTAAAAGCCAGGCACTCACCCGCAAGCTCCCTGAACTGGAAAAAAGATTAAAAGAACTGGAAGCCCTCGTTCAACAATTGATAGCAGAAAAAGTGAATAATTAAGCCAATAGTTTTCATACTTTCGTGCCTATGGTGCACACGAACCCGAACAAGGTGTATTTTCAACATACAATCAAAGAAGAGTTGACAATTTCCGGAAAGGGTGTTCATACCGGGCAATCCGTGACCATACGATTAAAACCAGCAGACCCTAATACCGGGATCATTTTTCAACGAATTGACCTTCCCGGAAAGCCCACCGTAAAAGCCGATGTGGATAATGTGATCGAAACAAACCGAAGTACAACGATAGAGGCTCACGGCGCAAGGATCAGTACGATCGAACACCTGATGGCAGCGTTGGTGGGGACACAGGTTGACAATGCACTGGTGGAAATTGACGGTGAAGAAGTTCCCATCCTGGACGGAAGTGCAGCTCCGTTCGTGGAAGTGTTAGAAAAAGGGGGAATTGTGAAGCAGAATGCAGAAAAGATATTTTATTCAATTGACCACAATATTACGTTTACAGATGAGGATAAAAAGGTTGAGATGGTCGCACTACCCTACCATAATTACCGTATCAATGCGCTCATTGATTTTAATTCTCCTGTTCTCGGTACCCAGCATGCTGCATTAAAAAATATTAAGGATTTCAATGTTGAAATTGCCCCCAGCCGAACATTCTGTTTTTTCCATGAATTAGAGTTGTTACTGGCAAACGATCTCATAAAAGGTGGAGATATTAATAACGCCATTGTAGTAGTTGATAAACCCGTGTCTGAGGACCAGGTGGAGCGAATCTCTAAAATATTCAATAAAAAAGATGTTAAAGTTAGTGATTCCGGGATCCTGAATAACCTGGAATTGCGCTTTCCCAATGAGCCGGCCAGACATAAACTGCTGGATGTAGTAGGCGATCTGGCCCTCGTGGGTTATTCTTTCAATGCACACATCATCGCAAACAGGCCAGGACATTCATCCAACATCAAATTTGCAAAAAAGATAAAGGAGCATATTAAAAAATACAAACACAAGCAAGACATACCAAAGTATGATCCCAACCAGCCTCCTTTACTTGACATCCAGGCGATTGAAAGAACCTTACCTCACCGTTATCCCTTTTTACTTGTTGATAAGGTGATGGAGTTATCTGCAACCCATGTTATTGCCATTAAAAATGTTACTTACAATGAACCATTCTTCCAGGGGCACTTCCCCGGAAATTGTGTGATGCCAGGCGTTTTACTGGCCGAAGCATTAGCACAGGCTGGAGGATTTATTGCAATACCCAGAGATTCTGTAGATAAATATGATACTTACTTTCTCAAGATCGAAAGTTGCAAATTCAAGCATAAGGTTGTGCCAGGTGATACTCTAATCCTGAAAATGGAATTGCTTCACCCTATTCGCCGTGGGATTTGTGAAATGAAGGGAACTATTTATATAGGCGATAAATTGGTAACCGAAGCCATCCTGGTAGCTCAAATAGTAAAACGTCCATAATAATAAGTATGATTAGCACTCTTGCTCACATTCACACTTCTGCTCAAATTGGTAACAATGTAAGGATTGATCCATTTGTAGTTATTGAAGCAGGAGTTTCAATTGGAGATGACACTCATGTGATGTCTCACGCCATCATCATGGAAAATACAATCATTGGAAAAAAATGTCAAATATTTCCAGGCGCAGTAATTGGTGCGATACCACAGGATCTGAAATTTGTTGGAGAACTTACCAATGTTGAAATCGGGGATTATAATACGATTCGTGAGTGCGTTACTATCAATCGGGGAACAAAGGATAAATGGAAGACAATCATAGGTAATCACTGTTTGCTGATGGCCTATTGCCATGTTGCGCATGATTGCACGATCGGTGATCATGTGATCCTTGCAAATTCTGTTCAGCTTGCAGGCCATGTTGATATAGGAGATTATGCCATTTTAGGTGGCGTTGCGGCCGCCATCCAGTTTGCAAAGATTGGTCCGCATACCTATATTGCCGGCCATACAGAAATCCGAAAGGATGTACCTCCATATATCAAAGCAGGAAGATCACCACTTTGTTATGTAGGATTAAATTCTGTGGGGCTACAAAGAAGAGGTTTTACAACCGAAAAGATCAATGAAATCCTTGAGATCTACCGAATTATTTATTTAAGAGGTTTGAACACCACGCAGGCACTCGAACATATTGAAAAAGAAATACCGCAATCGCCTGAGAAAACTGAGATCATTGCCTTCGTCTCAAACAGCAAACGCGGAATTGTTAAAGCTTCTGGCAAAGGACAGCCTGATGAAGATTAGTCTTACAAAAGTTGGCAAGCGTTTTAACAGCGAATGGATTTTTCGTGCTTTCTCCTATGAGTTCAGAGCGCAAACCTCCTATGCCATAACCGGGCCCAATGGATCAGGCAAATCTACTTTACTCCAAATAATTGCCGGCGCTACAATGTTTAATGAGGGAACGATTGATTATTATAATGATAACCAGATCCCGGGTGAGGAGGTATATAACTATGTATCCATAGCTGCTCCCTACCTTGAATTGATAGAAGAGATGACCCTCCTGGAATTTTTAAATTTTCATAAGCAACTCAAAAGCTTGCGGAAAGACGTTAATATTCCTATGATTATTAAAATGATTGGATTAGAAAAAGCTGCACATAAACAGATACGTTATTTCAGCAGCGGAATGAAACAGCGTGTCAAGCTTGCACAAGCCATATTCAGCGACGTACCTGTAGTTTTACTCGACGAACCAAACACTAACCTGGACCTGGATGGAATTGATTTATATCATCAACTAATAAATGATTATTGTAAAGACAGATTAGTTATCGTAAGCAGCAATGATAAATCTGAATATGATTTTTGTGAAGAGATAATAGATATCGGGAGATATAAATAACACCCGTTAGGGGTGAAAGATTGGTCATCTCCTGCTGGCTATCAACAAATTCAAATCCGTATATTTCAAATCAAATCTTTGGCTCAAATGAAAATTGGTAAGAGCTCCCTTGAATAGATATATTCCGCTCCTGATATTAATCTTATGCCAAACAAGGTTCTCAAACCCGCCATCATCAGCCATCTCCAACATTAAGGGCATAAGCACGTTACTGATCGATTGTGAAGCCGTCCTTGCAAAACCACTGGGTATATTTGGAACACAATAATGGATCACATCATATTTATGAAACACAGGCTTCTCATGTGTTGTAACTCTTGAGGTTTCAAAACATCCGCCATGATCAATGCTTACATCAACAATTACACTGCCAGGGCGCATCCGGCTAACCATTTCTTCCGTAACAACGATCGGTGTTCTTCCCCCGGAAGATGATAAAGCGCCCACTGCTACATCGCATGTCTTAAGTTGTTTTGCGAGAATGCTCGGTTCTATAACGGAGGTGTATAAACGTACTCCAATATTATTTTGTAACCGCTTTAACCTGTAAATGCTGTTGTCAAATATTTTAACACTGGCACCCATAGCCAAGGCGGTTCTTGCCGCATATTCACCCACGATACCAGCACCAATGATGATCACCTTGGTGGGTGGTATGCCAGATATTCCGCCTACCAAAACACCTTTACCATTGTTTGCATTGCTAAGATATTGGCCCGCAATCAGCATCACCGCACTTCCTGCAATTTCGCTCATGCTGCGCACGATCGGGTTATGGCCACTATCATCTTTTAAATTTTCAAAGCTTAAAGCAGTAATCCTTTTCTCCATCATTTTTTCAAGGATCTCCTGCTTCATTACTGCGAGATGAATGGGTGATATTATGAATTGATTAGGTTTTAGCAATTCCATCTCATCTTCGCCGACAGGTGCACTTTTTACCAGGATATTGCATTCAAAAACTTCCTTTTTACTCATCACAATCTTTGCTCCTGCTTCGCTATAGTCCTTATCATTATAACTAGCCCCGTTACCCGCCTTCGATTCCATAACCACCCTGTGCCCGTTATTGGTTAATACCGATACCGCATCAGGAGTAAGCGCAATCCTATTTTCCTGGAATGATGTTTCTTTGGGTATACCAATAAATAATTCCGCCCCTTTTGGCTTTACATCTAGCATTTCTTCCATGGTTTCATAACTAAAAGAGGGAGAGACAAAAGGTTTTGATGCAGCCATGCGAATTGAGATTATCGTGATTTGCCAGGTTCAGATGAAGCAGGCAGCAATAGGAAAATTAAGAATTAAAAATGACTTTACGACTCAACTTTATAGATTAATTTTCTGTTTTCTTCCTGAACTGTTTCAAGATACACATGCATAACCCCAGGTGGCAAAAGAGATGATATTTTTTCAGGCCACTCTATAAAACAAAGATCTCCACTATATATACAATCCTCAACACCTGCATTGATCGCTTCCTGCTCATCTTTTAAACGATACAGGTCAATATGATAAATGGTCCTCTCATGCATACCACCATATTGATGAATGATAGAAAAGGTAGGACTTGAAATATTTTCAGTTACACCTAATGCAACACATACAGCATGTATTAAAGTTGTTTTCCCAGCCCCTATATTTCCATGAATAGCAACAACTTTCTGATCCCTCAAAATCCCGATGAATTCCTTTGCAATAGTTTCTATCTGGCCCAGGTTAAAAATTAACTCCATACCACAAAGATATTTCCATTAATAGTAACCATACCCTTTGGTTCATATCTATCTTTGCAATGGAAAGACCATATTTAAATTATCAAGCCTGTCAAATGAATAAATGGGACTGGAAAGTGGAAGGAATGACCTGTGCAAATTGTGCGCTCACCATTTCGAAATACCTGGAGAAACAAGGACTTAACGATGTTAAGGTAAACCTTATGAGCGGGGATGTAAGCTTTACTTCAACAAATGGTATTGCAGAAGAAAAACTTAAAAAAGGAATAAAGGGATTAGGATACGAAGTTGCAGAGAAAAATATATCCACTAAGCAACAAAATAACTTTCTAAAGACTCCCTTACAAAAATTCTGGTTTTGCCTTCCATTTACATTTCTGTTGTGGCTACCCATGCTTCCAATACAGCTTCATTGGTTAATGGATCCATGGATCCAGTTTGGATTATGCCTGCCTGTAATGATCGTTGGAATGAACTACTTCGGCAAAAGTGCTATAAATAGCATACGCAACGGAATCCCCAACATGAATGTACTCATAACGCTTGGAGCTACATCAGCCTTTATTTACAGCTTCATTGGAACTATCCAGAATCTAGGGAATAATTACTTGTATTATGATACAGCCGCCACTATCATCACGATTGTTCTTATTGGTTACTGGATGGAAGATGTTTCGATCGCTAAAACACAAGAAATACTAAAATCCTTATCATCTGAACAAAAGGTCATGGCCAATATGATTGCTTTTGACGACCAGCATAAGGAACAAATATTACCTGTAGAAGGTGCTAACCTGAGGATCGGTGATCTCATTTTAATAAAGTCGGGTGAACAGATTCCTATGGATTGTAAAATTCTGTGGGGAGACTGTACAGTGAACGAATCTATTATCACTGGTGAAAGCATGCCTTTAGAAAAACATGCACGCGATTTCCTGATAGGTGGAAGTAACCTTGACGGAGGTGTGGTTAAAGCACAGGTTACAGCTACCGGCCATGAAACAGTGCTTGCAAAAATAATTGACCTGGCAAGACAGGCCCAGGCCGATAAAGCTCCTATTCAAAAACTAGCAGACAGGATCAGCGCAGTTTTTGTTCCAGTAGTACTAGTCCTGGCGGTCATAACATTTCTAACAAATCGTTTTCTGCTTCACATTCCCTTGGATGCTTCCCTTATGAGAAGTATTGCCGTATTGGTCATAGCATGCCCTTGCGCCATGGGGCTTGCCACCCCTGCTGCAATAGCAGTTGGCCTCGGCAGAGCCGCTAAAAACGGCATTCTCTTTAAAGATGCTAAAAGCCTTGAACAGTTTAAAACCATCAGGCAGGTAGTTTTTGATAAAACCGGTACACTAACCACCGGAAACTTCGTTATTGGCAGTTTTAAGGCTCCGGCGGGGGAAGAAAAAGAATTCAGAAAGATTTGCTACTCTCTTGAGAAATTTTCTAACCACCCAATTGCCAAAGCCATTACAACAGAATGGAAAACTACTGAGATCATCAAATGGAAAAACATCGAAGAAATAAAAGGATCAGGAATCAAAGCGGTGGATAATCATAAGAATATCTATTTGATTGGATCCTATAAAGCGGTCGGGCATCTTTTCAACGACCCATATCATAGTGTGTATGTTATGAAAAATAATTCAATCATTGGGTGGATCGATGTGAAGGATGAAATACGTCCTGAGGCTAAACATATCATTGATTATTTTAAGAAACGTGGTATCAAAACTGTATTGTTGAGTGGCGATACAAATTATAAGTGTATCCAGGTCAAAGAAATATTGGGTTTTGATGAAATGTACGCAGAACAATCCCCGGAACAGAAGGTGAAGGTAATAGCTGAACTTTCAACAGTGGCTCCAACGGCAATGGTGGGTGATGGTATAAATGATGCAGCCGCACTTGCTAAAGCAACGATTGGTATTGCTGTTAGTGAGGCAAGTCATATTGCAATTCAGAATGCGCAAGTTGTGCTGGTTAATAATGGGATAAAGAATTTGCCTATGGCTTTACAACTTGGTCAACACACTTATATCACCATCAAGCAAAATTTATTCTGGGCATTTTTTTATAATATCATTGCCATTCCCATAGCTGCTATAGGATTACTAACTCCGGGGGTTGCAGCTTTTGCAATGGGATTTAGTGATGTAATCCTCGCGGCTAATTCCCTAAGGCTTAAATGGAAAAAAGTAAAGTAATTTAGCCCTTAATGAGCGTGCCGATACATTCCATTCTTAAAAATTATTGGGGTTACGATTCATTCCGGCCAATGCAGGAAGAGATCATCAATTCTGTATTAGAGGGGAACGATACGTTGGCCGTCCTTCCAACTGGAGGAGGTAAGTCAATTTGTTTCCAGGTGCCGGCAATGGCAAAACCAGGCCTGTGCCTCGTTATAAGTCCATTAATAGCATTGATGAAGGACCAGGTAGAAAACCTAAAGAAGAAGGGAATCCCGTCTCTATTCCTGTATTCAGGAATGGGATACATCGAGGTGAAAAAAACATTGCAGAATGCCGCCTATGGCAATTTTAAATTTCTTTATGTATCACCAGAAAGGCTTGAGTCATCTCTGTTCATCGAATACCTGCCTGCTTTATCTATCAACCTGATCGCGGTAGATGAAGCACATTGCATATCACAATGGGGCTACGATTTCAGGCCTCCATACTGCAGGATCGCTAATATCAGAGAACACCTTGATGATGTTCCCATATTGGCCCTCACCGCATCAGCAACTAAAGAAATCTGTGAAGACATCTGTGATAAGTTAGTTTTTAAATCAGGCAGCCAGCGCTTTCAAAAATCCTTTGAGCGACCGAATCTATCATATAGTGCATTTTCTCCCCCTTCAAAAGAAAACAAGGTTATTGAAATTCTAAAAAATGTTCCCGGCAGTGCAATTGTTTACTGCAAAAGCAGGAAGCGAACTAAAGAGATCAGCGATCTGCTAAATGCAAACAACATCAATGCTGATTTTTATCATGCTGGGCTATCTAATATTACCCGTTCAAAAAAACAGGAACAGTGGCTGCAGGATCAAATGCGGGTGATCGTTAGTACCAATGCATTTGGGATGGGGATTGATAAAAGTAATGTCTGCATTGTGGTACATTATGATGTTCCCGATGCTTTAGAAAGCTATTACCAGGAAGCTGGAAGAGCAGGGCGGGATGAAAATAAGGCATATGCCGTACTGTTATTCAATGAGCATGAATTGAATGATCTGCAGGGATTATCAGCGATACGCTTCCCTGCAATAGAAGAGGTCAAAAAAGTATACCAGGCGTTGGGGAATTATCTGCAGTTACCGTCTGGTATAGGTGAAGGAATTTATTACGATCTTGATATCACGGACTTTGTAAAAAAATTTAAGTTAGATACGCTAACGGTTGTTTATTCACTAAAGGTGCTGGAGCAGGAAGATCTTATTTCTTACAATGAGAATGCTTTTCTTCCCTCAACCGTTGTATTTACTGCAGGCAGAAACGACCTGGAGATATTTGAAAAAACTCATCCATCGCTGGATCCGGTAATTAAAGGATTATTACGCTCCTATCATGGAATACTCGATTTCCCATCG
>JADGPY010000472.1 GCA_017882205.1 Chitinophagaceae bacterium | reverse complement strand
TTATCAACGCTACTCATACTTTCGAGTACTGGATACTGGCAGCCGTTCCATTATCGGCATTCATTGGATCCGCCTTTTTATATTCTCAAAAAAAATGGCTGACAAATGCAATTCATTGGATAATGGTCGCATTTGTGGTAATCAGATGTCTTTTATGAATTATAGATCTCTAATAAGGATCAATAAATGCGGCTATTGACTAAGCCATTATCTTTGTCAAAATTTTATTAATGAAATTTGGTGTGGTTGTTTTTCCGGGATCTAATTGCGATAGGGATATGATGGAAGCATTACAGGACGACATGAAGCAGCAGGTAATTCCTCTTTGGCATAAGGATAAGGATATTTCCATGTTTACAAAGGATGATTGTATTGTTCTTCCCGGCGGCTTTAGTTATGGTGATTACCTGAGATGCGGGGCAATTGCCAAATTTAGTCCCATGATGCAGGCCGTCATCGAATTTGCCAATGATGGGGGTAAGGTGCTCGGCGTATGTAATGGTTTCCAGATATTATGCGAAAGCGGGTTGTTGCCAGGGGCTTTGCTTCGGAACGCGAACATGCAATTCGTTTGTAAGAACGTATTTATTACCAATGAAAATGATTTGAAAAAAGAGATTATCAAGGTGCCTGTAGCACATGGAGAGGGCAGGTATTATGCTGATCAACGCACACTGGATGAGTTAGATAATAATAAGCAGGTACTATTTAGATATTGCGACCAGGATGGGAATATTAATGAGCAATCCAATCCGAATGGCTCTACTAACAATATAGCCGGCATCTGTAATGAAAGAAGAAACGTTGTTGGTATGATGCCTCATCCCGAGCGGGCATGCAGCCCGCTCCTTGGAAATGAGGACGGTAAAAAGGTACTCGCCCAATTGTTTTCAATAAACTAACGTTAAATTCGATTATCCCACATCAGTTATTTACTCAGACTACGTTTATATCGTAAATTTGCTCAAACGTTCAGATTAAGCATCTTTATGAAAAAACTATTTAAAAAATTATTATCTACCTTATTGGTTCTTTTTGTTTTACAAGCTTCCTATGCCCAAATTCTGAATCCTGTCAGGTTCAGTTATTCTGCGGTCAAAAAAGGGAACAATCAATACGAGGTTCATATCAAATCTATGATAGAACCAAAGTGGCATATTTATTCTGTAACAAATCCGGAAGGAGGTGCTGTAGCAACAGAAGTAAAATTGGAGGGGGTTAAAACCATTGGGAAGGTTAAGGAAATTGGTAAGATGAACACCGTTTATGATAAGGAATTCAAAATGGATCAGAAATTCTTTGAGAATACTGTGGACTTTGTGCAGGTTGTTGGAATCAGCGCTGGTGCTAAAAAGCTTACAGGTTCTGTAACCTATATGGTGTGTAACGACCGTCAATGCCTTCCTCCAAAGGAAGTGCCATTTGAGATCAAATTATGAGGTTACACTAATAAACAATCTTAGGATAACAATTGTTATCCTTTTTTTTATCAGATTATTCTGTAGTTATGAAGAGATTAAAATATTTACTGGCTCTTTTAATTTGCATCTGCCCTACAATTATATTTGCCCAGGCAGGTAATACAAGCTCATCATCTTCCTCATCACTATTTAATATTTTCCTCGATGGCCTTGGATGGGGATTTGTTTCCGTGCTTCAGCCTTGTTTATATGCCATGTTTCCTGTTACCGTTAGTTTCTTCCTTAAAAGAAGCAATACACGGGCGCACGGTATTAAAAATGCCACCCTTTATTCAATCTCAATTGTTTCAATCTTTACACTGCTTGGCTTATTGGTAACGATTATATTTGGAACAGCCACACTCTACCAGTTATCTACCAGCGCCATTTTCAACTTATTTGTTTTTGTATTATTTGTCATATTTGGAATTTCTTTTTTGGGTGCTTTTGAAATAACCCTTCCATCATCATGGACCAATAAGGCTGATTCCAAATCAAATCTTGGAAGCTATTCTGGGATATTTTTTATGGCACTAACCCTTGTGCTGGTATCATTTTCATGTACCGCTCCGTTTATTGGAAAAATACTAGTTGATGTTACCCAGCACAAGGCCAGGATGGCACCACTTTTTGGATTCCTGGGCTTTTCAAGTGCCATCGCATTGCCATTTGCATTCTTTGCATTCTTTCCCGGGTTATTAAATAAAATAGCGAAATCAGGCGGATGGCTGAATTCATTGAAAGTATCTTTTGGATTTATTGAACTCGCCATGTCCTTAAAATTTCTTTCCAATGCTGACCTTGCCTATCACTGGCGACTGCTTGACCGTGATATCTTTCTCGCTATCTGGATCATCTTATTCGGATTGTTGGGGTTGTACCTGCTTGGATTATTGAAATTGAAACATGATGATCATCTTCCGGCAAACCATTACGGTCATCCATATTTGCCCGTGACGAGGCTGTTTTTTGCCATTGCTGCACTTTCTTTTACTGTGTATATGATCCCGGGATTATTTGGCGCTCCACTAAATGGGATCAGTGGATGGTTGCCCGAAAATAAAACTCAGGAATTTAATTTAGAGAAGCTGATTCGAAATAGTAATCTTCATGGACAAGATACCGTACGGGCCTATTCAGCACCCACGGTTTCACCGAAAAAATATACCGATATCCTGCAATCAGAGATACCAGGTGTTCAGGTATTCTTTGATTTTGATGAGGCGGTGGCGGCAGCAAGGCAGACGAAAAAACCAATAATGTTTGACTTTACCGGTCATAGTTGTGCCAATTGCAGGAAGATGGAAAGCGAAGTATTGTCAAAGGAGGAAGTAAGCAGCATTTTGTCGAAAGATATTATTGTGGCTTCCCTGTACGTAGACGAAAAAAGATCATTGCCTGATAACGAAAAATATACTTCAAAATTCGATGGTTCAAAGATCACTACAGTTGGTGGAAAAAACCTGGACTTTGAAGCTACCATCGCAAATTCAAATGCACAGCCCCTATATATTTTTACAGACCAGGAAGGCAAGATCATTCAGAATGCCGGTGGTTATGAATCAGGTGTGGCAAGGTTTATAAAGATATTGAACGATGTGAAGGATGAGAATAAGAAGAGGTTTCCATGAAAAGAATTTTCATCTTCCTGAAATAAAAGAATGTTCCCGGTTAAATATTGATAGTTGTGGTTGCTTCTATCACAAAGACACTATTTAAAATTGAAGAAATAATTTGTAGAGAAATTCCATGCAAACACACAAATGGTTGCGATTAATTTGCTTACGTAAAAATTCATTTTAAGCCGGCCATGTAAGAGGAAAACCAACAGATTATTTAATGCAAGGCCGGCTAAGCTAAACAGTAAGAACTTACTAAATTCTGCCTGCCAGTTTGGGTTTGAGCTTGCGAATGTCCAAAAACGGTTAATGATGTAATTGTTGATTGCGGCTAGTGTAAAGCCAGTTGTATTGGCTAAATATTTATTCCATTTCAGTTTTTTCCTGCATACCCAGGTTGTTCCAAAATCTATTACCATGCCTATGGCGCCGGCAATGCCAAACCTTACAATTTTCCATAAGGTACCTATCATACAGGATTATACTTACTGCTTTGTTGAATATTCTGCCAGCATATATTTATCAAGTTCATGCTCTCTGGTTTCATTATTAAGAAATTTCCAGGTTAATTTGGTTATATGAAAGTAATTGAACTCCTGCATTATTATTACATTCTTGCCCTGCTGCCTTAATTTCTCTATTTCTTTAAGGGGGGTGAATACATTAACAGTGTCATTCATTTTTAGGGGTGTAGGTATAGTGTCCATATTGCTTACCCATAAAACAGCTGCATTTGAATAAAACTCAAATGTTTGAGAACTGCAATGGTAAATAACTACTTTTTTTATCTGAGGATGCTGATTGAGCCATTTGCCAGCAAGCATACCTGCCTGGTACTTCATAAGTGGAGGATAGAATGATATATTAAAAAACAGGGATACCAGTAATGAAAAATATACGCATTTGGCTACAATGGATGTGAGGCTATTTTGTTTGAAAACAAAGATTATTGAAAACAGTAAGATCACGAACACCGACAAAGGAATATAACATGTGCCAAAACCGGATACATATGTCAGGAGCAGGATAAAAGAAGCGCTCAAAAGAAAAATGGCCAATTGCAGAATATTGATCCTGCTTATAACTTTTTCAGAGCGAATCGATAAAAGATAATTTGAAGTAATTATAGCGATCTGGGGGAAAACAATAACGATATAGTGCGGCAACTGGAATTTTGAAACTGAGAACATAATAAAACTAACCAGGAAGCTGCCAGCTAAAATAAGCGGTTCTAAATTAATAAGCCTTCGGGTTCTTTTAAAAAAAACAACAAGGGCAAACAGGGTAATCAGTGACCATGGAAGAAAAGCCCAAAGAAAAGTATGAACAAAGAAAAAAATATCTCCGCTGCCTTTTATTGGGCCATTATTAAGAAACCGGCCGAACTGGCTATCCCAGAAGAAAAAATGAATGCCTGATACATTGGTATGGCCGTATATAATTTTTTCGGGGTGAAGATCAAATTGAATGTAAAGACAATACAGTTCAGGAGTGATGAACAAGCCGGTAAGTGCAATAAGCAATATCCATTTAGGACCTATTAACTGGCTATATTGTTTGCTAAATACCCAATAAACAATAAAACCTGAAGCAATGGTAATTAGTACAAATATTCCTTTAGTCATTGCCGCCAGGGCGCAGAAAACAGCCGCTATAAAAATGTGCCTCAGCCATTTATTGCCAGCTGCTTTATAGATATGATATATAGCAGCAATAATAAATGCGGTAAGAAAAGCCTCAGCCCTGATATCAAAATTAGAAAGTACAATCTGCAACGCAGTGATATATATAATTACTGACAGCTTAGCTGTGTTTTCATCATAGATTGCTTTTGCCAATTTATACGTATAAAATACACCTGTAAGAAAACATAGAAATGCCGGAAGTTTATAGGCGAAAGGGGTAATGCCAAAACATTTAAAACTTACCGCACAGAGCCAGAAAGGAATATGGGGCTTATCAAGCCAGTCGTGCCCACTTCCAATAAGATTTACCCAGTCGTTTGTAACTGCGATATGCTTTGAAATAGATGCATACAGCGCGCTGTCAGGCTCCAGTATATCTGTAAATAAACCA
>JADGPY010000471.1 GCA_017882205.1 Chitinophagaceae bacterium | reverse complement strand
TCCACAGGAACTTTTACTACCGTTAGTAACCTCTCCACTACTTCTTATAATATAACAGGACTTACGGCCGGAACAACCTATCAGTTCCATGTGCAGGCTATATGTGCCAGTGGTAATAGCGCTTATAGTAGTTTAGGATCATTTACCACATCAGGCGGTACCATTACTTATTGTGCATCTAAAGGAACAACAACCTATGAGTATATAAATAAAGTTGTTTTAGGAACGATAAGCAATACAAGTGGTAATAACAGTGGTTATGGTAACTACACTGCATTAAGCACAGCACTCACTGCGGGCTCTGCCTATACTATAACACTTACTCCGGGATTTACAGGTGCCAAGTATGCTGAAAACTGGACGGTTTATATAGATTATAACCGGGATGGAACGTTGAATGGTACAGGCGAAACTGTGCTCGAAGTAAAGTCAACAAGAACAGGAACAGCTTCAGGTTCTTTTACAGTTCCAACAACTGCAAAGAATGGCTCAACACGTTTACGTATTCAAATGAATTACGGATCTTATTCTACTAATCCATGTGCAACGCTGACTTACGGAGAAGTGGAAGATTATACGGTAAATATCTCAGGTGGTGCTTCACCGTTATATGTATCGGGTGATGCGCCCGGATTACAAAATGAAATAATATCAAATACATTATCAGTAATTCCCAATCCTTTATCCAACAGGGCAAATGCTACTGCTGTTTATAACCTTGCCAAAACAGGAAATACAAGTTTAAAAGTTATGGATCTTGCAGGCAGGTCGTTGTATTCAGTAAACTTAGGATTGCAAAGTGCAGGCCAACACAATTATTTATTAAGTAACCTCACCAACAAATTAAGTTCAGGTTATTATGTAGTTGTATTGGTTCAGGACAACCATATCATCAGTAACAACAGGCTTTTGATAGGAAGGTAATTTTTGCTGCCCTTATTTATAATAAAAAATCCCGTTAATAAAATAGCGGGATTTTTTTATGGAGTTATGGTGTTTCCTTTCTGGTAAGGCATTATTTGCGAATGCTGTTAATGGATTCATCCATTGTATAATTTTTTCCTTCGCCGTTTAGATAAGAGGTGCGTCTCTGATAGAACATTGTAATATCTTCTGCAGAATATTTCCATGCAACATCTTCTTCCCCAATAATTTTATATACTTCATCCAGGCTTACTTCATCTAAAGTATCTATGTATTGATGAAGTTTTTGCCTTAATTGATTGGCTTTCATTTTAGAATACTTTTTACAAATTTATTTTTTTAAGCGGAGTTTGCTTACAGACTGCTCCAGTTGTTCTATAGTAAATCCTTTATCTGAACCATTTTCCAAAGCCTGATACCGGCTGTCAAGTTCCAAAGTAACCAGCTTGTCTTTCCACCATTCATTGGTTTGCTCAATTTCATTTTCAAGTAAATTATAAATGGCATTTAGTTTCTTATCATCTGCTACCCGGATGTAATCATATAGTTTATGTCTTATTGTTGAATTACTCACACACTGCGTTTTTTTCTTACAATCCTTATTTCATTTACAATTTCCTGAACCGGTATTTTTTTGCGTGGTTTGAAAGATGACAACTTTGCCTCCTGCAAAACAAATTGCTTTTTTAATGCGAACGTCAGATTGCTCTTTTCTTCGGGAGTAAGCTGGTTGATGTATTTACTTAATTCTTTTACTGAAGCTGTCATAATGATGATTAACTGCTATATCAAATTTACTAAAACTTATCAGTAGATTAAAACCGGTGGAAATTGATTTGGATTAAAAAATTTGCGTTGCAATATTTGTTAATCATTGTGTGCATTTTTTTCACTGGTATTAAATTCAGCGCCGGCATTTTTGGAATGGCCGATAACAGTAAAATCTGTTGTATCTGCATTTTCTCTTCCTGCAACAGTAGCATGATGACTATCCATCCATACACCAAATTGTTTTTTGTTCTTTTGAGAGATAATATTTATTTTATTAGGAGAGCAGTTAAAATCGCACCCAAATAAACAGTAAAGAATTAGCTGAAGTATTTATTTATTCTTTTATATGCTACATTAATTTGTTCTTCATTTATAAGTTGCTTTTTTCTCGGAGACCAATCATCTATAAAAGATTTAATAGAACTTACTGACGCATCTTTGCCCAGTTCTTTTGATGCCCAATGAACAGTTGCTAACAACTCTAATCCAAAAGGAGATTCAAAACCTTCAATAAAGGAACTTACTTTTTGTAATCTGTTTTTTTCATCCTCTTTTAATTCGGCTTCAATTATATTATGAACCTCAGGTAAATACTCTTGAACAAGCTGCAGTGCATCGGTGGGCTTCATGTCTTGAAACCGTATCTGACCTTTAAAGTAATATCCCTCTAAATGAGCAAGTAAATGTTTAAGGTTAGTTGCGTATGGACCATAGTGTCCTTTTTCAAAACGCAGATTTAAGTCAGCCTGACCAAGTTCCTGCAAAAAGTAAGTGAGTTTCTGAATTTCCAGATGTGAAATATCAAAACCAAGGACATTATATTTTTCAGCAAGGGCTAATACTATTGCTCTTACTTTATTTAATTTAGGTGTTTCTGCTTTTACTGTTCTTGCATACGAGTGGTGCCCGGGTTCATACACTTCTATATTTATTCTATCTGAAACAGCTAATAATTTTGACTCAATTATTGGACGAACATGTTTCCAATCAAGTCCGCCATTACCACAGCCTAAGGGAGGTAAGGCAATAGAAGTAATATTTTTTTCTTCAATAACTTTTAAAAGATCATCCAGCCCGGCACTTATGTATTCTAATTTTGTATTAGAGCGCCAATCTGTTTTTGTAGGGAAATTAAGTATGTATTTTGTTCCGGTTAATTGACCCGTTTCCGTTACAAACATTTTTCCAATCCTCACTTCACCAGCCTTACAGGCTTTTTGATACAATTTAAAATTGAGAGGAAAAGTTTCTTTAAACTGCAACGCAATTCCCTTACCCATGATGCCAACCATGTTTACAGTATTCACCAATGCTTCCGCATCTGATTGTAACAGATTAGTTTGTTTAAAATGAATCATGAGTAATAGTATTCGGGTTTTACAACAACCTGCAGAGAAAGTTTAGCCAATGAAATTTCATTCCTCACAAATGTAGCAATTTCTTCATTCTGTGTAACAATTCCTAAAATACCTGTTACAGGTAAATGCTGATGAATCAAAAATTCTGCTTGTTTTAATTCTTTTTTTAAAGCAGAGTATTCTTTGTGCCAGGTATCATCTTTTATAACAGCCCAATTCAATTTTTCCAACGCTGAGTAATTATTAAATATAGTTTTGTGAGCAAGATAAGCATGCCGATCTGTAAACAAAAAAGGTAATTGCATTTCCATAATTTTTTCTACTGTACTTATTAAATAGATTATATCATTCTGTGTTCCTTTGTATTCCTTTACCATGCCTTTAAATATGTGATAAAGCATAGGCATTTTGTAATGAAAATAAAATGGGATATAATCATTCAATACACCACCTGTTGATTCTGATACCGGTGACTGACCACGATTATCAATTAGTGATTTATGCCCGATGTTTATATAATCAGGATCCTGCACTCCGCAATTACAACAGTGTAACCCATTTCGCAAAATAAAACCGGTATTGCGATAATGCGTCATACGCCAGATGTATGTTTTATTGATGGTAGCCAAGACTTATTTAATATTATCTTACTATAAATTCAAATGCCATGTATTATTACTCCAGCCACTTTTTTAAAATAGCTTGTTTTTGAGCTGGGGCATTATCAATTATATCTTTTACTGAAGCTGTCATGATGATGATTAACTGCTATATCAAATTTACTAAAACTTACCAGAAGATTAAAACCGGTGAAAATTGATGTGGATTTAAAAAATTTGTATTGCAATATTTGTTAATCATTGTATGCATTTTTTTCTGGTGTTAAATTCAGCACCGGTATTTTCAGAATGGCCGATAACAGTAAAATCTGCTGCATCAGCATTTTCTCTTCCTGCAACAGTAGCATGATGGGAGTCCATCCATACACCAAATTGTTTTTGTTCTTTTGAGAGATAATATTTGTTTAGAAAGATGGTAGCTAAAACCATACCCCGAATAAATTACAAGAGATAGGTGAATAAGCTTTCTCTATATAAAGGCTTCCTTAATGAAATGCTATTTTTGTTACTAATGTTGTTGGATATTTATCAGCTAATTCTTTGATATATTTTACTGCTTTATTTAATCTTTTTGGGTCAACACTTTTTAAATATGCAAGCCAACCATTTACTTGATACAAAAGTTTAATGTTCGTCTGTTCTTTTGCTAATGTCAAGTGATGAATTTTAGCTCTTACATTTTTATATTTGTGTTTCCCAATTCCAAAAGTTTCACTTGACAAAACCAACCCGGTAACTATTTTTGCTCTTGAAGAGCCCGCAATTCTCGTTTTGGAGGGATTTATTTTAAACTTCTCATCTTCAACAATTTTTTTTATCATAGGTAGTATCTGCACAACTTTAACTGGGCTTAGCCCTGAGAAGGATAGGTCATCTGCATATCGAGTATAGTTTATTCCTCTCTTTCCAACGAATCCTTGAATACGAACGTCAAGTTGCCATGCTGAAAGATTTGCAAGTTTTGGTGAACAAGGGCTTCCCTGCGGAAGTGCATCTTCGTAGGTGCAAATATTTGTTAGGATTACTGCTATCACATTATTATAACCAATGGCTTTAAAAATATTAAATACTTGCTTTTGTTTTATTGTTGGAAAAAAATCCTTCAGATCGATGGTTAAAACTGTATTTGCTCCTATATGTGGTTCCGCATTCTTTGCTATAGAAGATCTTTTCTCAAAACCTTTGCATGAATTCGACACTTTTAATTTGTTGAGGATATTCACAAGTATCCAAGACTGAAGACCTTTGAGTTTTTTGCTTGGTTGGTTGATTGTCCTAAGTTTACCTGACTTTTTTGGAATTGTATAACTTTTATAATTTTTGCTAGAATTTTTGGATAGTTGAAAGATTGTATATTTTGAAATGTGTGTCCATTCAGATAAATCTTCAATTGTTTGGATTACTGGTAACCCAAACATATTTAGTCGAATAGCGTCTGTTTTACTCATTGATAAAGAAGTTTAGGGCAAGTCATTTACATCATAAATTTTGAGTGAATTATAAAGGATTCGGAGGAATGGGGGAGAATCCTTTATAATTTGCGATTATAAAGCTCAGTTTTAAACTCGGGTATCGAAACAACACCCACTCGTATTTCAAGGGAAGCCCAAATATTTCAGGCTTTCCTTTTAAAAAAAACAATTCTCTTTTACTTCTTAAAATCTATCGGTACATTAATTTTAAAACCAATATTTCTTCCCATTTCATATACACCAATTCTTCCTGTTACTGCATTCGGGTCGCCATATTTGAGGCGGCTCATGTTGCTTTGATAGGCTACATCAGCCAGATTATTTGCATAAATGTTTATTGAAAAAATGGTATGGCCTTTTGAAGTTATATCAGTTCCAACGCCAACATTAAGCAAGGTATAACCCGGTGTTACTGTTTCATCACCAAACTTGTAATAAATTTTATCCTGCTTAAAATAATTTTCAACATCAATTCTTACATAAGCATTAGCCAAAGCATTCCCCAGTTTCTTTGCAATAAATTCTACTCCTGAATATAATTTATAAGGTGGCGTATAAGGCAAATATTTTGTTGAGTCCGGTTGGTGTTTTTGAATAGTACTTAATATAGATAAAGTATTATCCAAATGAAACCACGGCGCAGTTTGCGGATGAATATTTAAAGTAAGTTCACCGCCTGTAAGTACCGCATCACCGGAAATATATTTAAAAGTCGGGCCATCCGTTGCGGCCATAACATCCGTACGGATTGAGTCGCCGCCAAACACACTTGCCAGCTTAACCGGGAAAATATAATTATTAATATTATTATCAAATAAAGTAAGCTCTGCTGAAACATCTTTGGTATTAATACCCAATGTTGCATCAACCTGTAAACTGTTTTCAGGCTTTAAGGTAGGGTCGCCAATTTCATAGAACGGTGTGCCATCGTGTATTCCATTACTTCCGCTTTCTGCAATGTTGGGTGCACGAAATGCTCTTGAGAAATTTACTTTTCCATAAAACGTTTTTGAAAAATCATAAGTAGCGCCAATGCTTCCCGAGATTCCTGAGAAATCGGATTTATAAGCAGTGAAGCGATGTGTTGCTCCGGGCGTGTTGGAAGGAACCACAAGTCCAGCATCATCCAACCAAAGATCATCACCATGCAATGTGCGGTTATCAAAACGCAAACCACCCGCAATAGAAAAATTATCAAAAGATTTTTTCGCGATAGCAAATACACCCACATCAAACAAATGATAGGCAGGAACTAAAAACAGCAATCCTTTGTTCTTTGAAGATTGTTGCATACCATTTGCGCCAACAGAAAATTCAAAATGATTTTTTTCTGCAAAGGTGTAACGCACATCATAATTAAACGTGTTTAAGAAATAATAGATGTTATATACATTGCCAAGTGTTGCATCATTTGCTTCCTGTCTTAAATTTTCCTGGAAGCCAAGACGTACGCCCAGCCTGCCACTCCCGATTGCGAAACTATTATCCCACACCGCTTTGTAGTGGCGAATATGCTGGTGAATTATTAAGTCATGCGTGTAAGATTTTAATTCAGCATCAGAAACAACTACCACACTATCACTTCCATCAGATGCCATCACATGTTTATTAAACTGCCCGGTTACTTCATCACGGCTACCTTCCACAATGCCTGTTTTTAAACTAAAGCTGCTTAATATAATTCTTGAATAACCCCAGTGCCTGTTAATGCCGATACTTCCTTTAAAATTATTTTCTCCATAGCCTGAATTAAAAACATAACCATCGAATCTATTTTTATAAGCATGTGCATCGGTATACGTGTAGCGTGCATCGTAAGTAACGCCGTTACTGTTTCCCGCAATGTTTGCAGAGCC
>JADGPY010000112.1 GCA_017882205.1 Chitinophagaceae bacterium | reverse complement strand
GTTTTTTTTATGTTCCAGGGATTTGCAGATCCTGCAAGATTGATTGTAGGACAGACAGGTGACAAAAAAACAATGGACAACATCCGTAAGGAATTGTATCTCGATCAGCCAAAATGGAAACAATTTATTTTATACCTGAATGATGTTTCACCAATAGGTTTTCATTCAAAAGAAGAAATAGAAAACAAAAAGTTAAGAGGATTTTTTATAGGCGGAGAAAAAAAGATCGGCATAAAAATTCCTTACCTGCGCAGGAGTTATCAAACTAAAAAAGATGTGATAGATGTATTAATGGAAGCATTACCCGGCACCATCATGCTGGCATTTGCTGCGATGATCTTCGCAACTATCATCGGCGTATTATTAGGAGTATTGGCAGCGGTAAAACAAAATACATGGATGGACACAACATCTGTTTTCGCAAGCGTTATTGGTATTTCGGCTCCTTCATTTTTTATGGCAATTGTTATCGCTTATTTGTTTGGCATTGTGCTGCATCCTTATACAGGATTGAATTTAACCGGCAGCTGGTTCGACATTGATGAAACCACCGGGCAGCGATATCTTACGTTGCAGAATTTAATTCTTCCCGCTATTACATTGGGCATTCGTCCGCTGGCAATTATTACACAGCTTACACGCAGCTCCATGCTCGATGTGCTTAACCAGGATTACATTCGCACCGCTTATGCAAAAGGGCTCAGCAGGCGTACCGTTGTATTTAAACATGCCTTGCGCAATGCGCTTAACCCTGTGATAACAGCCATTACAGGCTGGTTTGCCGAGCTGCTGGCAGGCGCTTTTTTTGTTGAATATATTTTTGGATGGAAGGGTATAGGCAAGGTTACCGTAGATGCATTGGACAAACTGGATTATCCTGTTGTGATGGGTTCAGTATTATTTTCTGCTGCGTTCTTTATCCTCATAAATATTCTTGCTGATATTTTATATGGCGTGGTTGACCCGAGAGTGAGGTTGAGCTGATGTACGATGTAAGAAGTACGATGTACGATTCCCTTCTCTCCCGAAATTTCGGGAGAGAAGGGGTAGGGATGAGGTGGGCTCTCATCATTTGAATCATTCTCATCATTGGTTCCCGCTTTCCATTACAAATCCGGCGCAAGACCTTTGCGCAAACCTTCACCGGGTTTTCCATTTCAATCGGGCAGCCCTTGAGCGGAAGAATATCAGTCAACTTTTAAAAACGGATTGTACTAACAACAATACAAAATGTATAACACTAAAAGTTTGATTTTCAATGCTGAAATTTTTTAAGCAGTAGTATCTTAAATCATATATTTACGTGTTGTGCGTCATGCAATCGAACACTCAAATAATTTAAAGTAGATGGCAGAAAATACAGACGAAGAACATTTAGAAAATCCGACAACCATTCAATCGGAAAATCCTGCAGACGAAATTATCCCCGCTAATGACACGGACACTATTAACCAAAATCAAGAAACTGAAAACATGGAAACACATGCACAAGAACTGCACAAAGCACCAGGTTATGGGTTAAAGCATTATTTATTTGAATTTTTGATGTTGTTCCTCGCTGTGTTCTGTGGTTTTTTAGCTGAAAATTATAGAGAAAATAAAGTTGAGCATCAACGGGCACAGGAACTTGTTGCCTCTTTATTAGAAGACCTGCAGCATGACACAGCTCAATTAAATATGTTAATAAAATATAGAGAAATAAAAAGACTGAATCTTGATAGTTTAAATATCCTTTTACAAAGTCCTTTGGAAACCATTGAGCGCAATTCTTTTTACGGTAACCTTTTACAAACCACCCAAATTTACACGTTTAACCAAGCATCTGGTACAATTAGCCAATTGAAAAATGCAGGCTACCTGCGTTATTTTTCTGACGATAAATTAATCAGGATGATATCAGATTATGAGTACCAAACTCAGGATTTCAAACTAACTGAGTCAACTGAACTAGAATGGACATCTCATAAATTAATAGACTTTTGGGCTACTAACCTTGACAACTCTAGTCTTACAGAAATGTTTATTGAAAATAAACACCTTGAAGGAACCGGGATATCGTTTTATAAGCCAGATGGTATGCGAAATTTAAATGCTATATTAAATGAGATAAGATTTTTTAATAATGCCATGCAATATGATGCGTATCCAATTCAAAAAAAAGAAGCAGGCAAATTAATGGATTATCTGCATCAACAATTTCATCTAAAATGAAACTTTTTTAGTGAATTATTTAAATATAATATTATCACAAATAAGATATTAAAAGCACGAACGCACAACAAGGGGTTTTGCACTACTGGGGCTGACGGAAGCCGTGGTTCAGCAATTACAGCATTACTGGGCAGTTGTTCGGACTTGACAAGCAACTTTGAGCTAAGTACAAATCATCGACTTTTATTTCTATTTTCATCATCAGTTAGCCTTTTCTCCGTGGTCGGTGTCCACACCGACCAAACCCAACAAATTAAAAAGCGAAAACACTTAAATAAAAAAAATTAGAATCTTTTTCTGATTGATTGAATCTTAAATTCATTGCAAATAGTCGGTGAGGACACCGACCAAGGAGATACTGAGAAAAATTTTAAATAATTTTTGCAACGATGGCACATTAAATGCTGTCATACATTAAACCCGGTGATGAAACGATTTAAAATATATACTGCCTTATTTATAACCGTCCTGGCAATATCAACATTCATTTCCTGCAAAAAAATAAATGAGCCTCCATACATGAATAATGCTGAAATTATTGGGTACGATCTGAGGCTATGTGTTTGTTGCGGCGGTTACATTGTAACTGTTGACAATGTTTCTAATCCTAACGGAAGCGCATTCTTCCTCGCAGGGCAATTCCCTTCCAATTTTGTTTTGGATGCTAACCCAACATATCCTGTTGCCATAAAACTTGATTGGGAAGTGGATACAGCAAAGTGCTTTGGTAATTACATCAAAATTTTAAGAATAGCAAAACGTTGATCAGTTTCCTGGTCATTTGAAGCTGTTATATTCTTAAGCTGCCTTATCTCCCTTTGCAAAATAAAAATTGTACATGTATTTATGTATTGCACTAATATTAAACTTACATTCACTAAACCAAAACATAAAACAATGAGAAAAATTTCAATTCTTTTAATTGGCATTTTATTTCTTAGTAGCTGTAACAATGCCGACACTGCTAAACCGACAGCAGACAAGGAAATGAAGACTACAAAAACCGACACCACTGAATATTTTAATCTGCGTCCAAAGCTGGAAAAAGATTATGGCTATTCACATGCTGTAAAAATTGGCGACGACCTTAAAATTTCCGGAGCTGTAAGTATGAACGATTCAGGAATTATAGTGGCGCCAAATGACATGGCGCAACAGATGAAAAATTGTTATAAAGATCTGGAGACGATCTTACAACATTATGGTTACACTTTCGATGATGTATTTGCGGAAAATGTTTATACAACCAATATGGCTGAATTTATCAGAGTATCAGGCTTCCGTAATTCCATTTATAAAAAGCAATTCCCAACAGGAACCTGGCTTGAAGTAAAAGGACTGGCTGTAGCTGGACAGTTGATTGAGATAGACATGGAAGCTCATAAACTAAAGCAATAACATTTAAGTAATGATAAACCTCTTATTGCAATAAATTTAAAAGGATAAAAACAAACGGGTTAGCCGAAAACCGATCAGAGTAGGCAATAAAAAAAACATTATATGCTAAAGCTAATTGTACTTTATCCGCAGCCTGCTGATGTGGAAAAATTTGAGGCAGACTATGCTGATCATTTGAGATTACTTCACCAAAAAACGGGAATTCCCGCAAATGTAAAACCCTATACTGTTTCCAATTTTCTACCAACTCCTCAAGGGATTTCTCCATACTACAAAATGTTCACAATGCCATTTGACTCACCTGAAGCTTTACAGGCAACTATGTCATCTTCGGGAATGCAGGATGTTGCAGCAGATGCCAACCGAATTTCTACAGGAGGAGCAATAACGGTTTTAATTGCAAGCGAGGATTAAGGCGGCATTTAACCAACAATAAATAACTAAAAACATTATCAAAATAACTCTTGCTTATTTGATTCCTGCAATTGCAATATTATTTTCTATAAACTATTCATTTGGTCAAAATGCTAACAAAGCCCGGAAAGAAAACGATTCAGCATTAATAATAAAATTGGAAAACGATTGGGCGAAAGCCTTGATAGCCCGTGATAAAATAGTTTTTAATAAATTACTTGCTGATAATTTTTTTTATACAGAAAATGAAAAAATGTATTCCCGGGCTGAAGTTATCCAGAGTGTAATGACAGAATCTGAGACTGTGAAAAAAGCTTACAACGAAGACATGCAGGTACACATTAAAAATAATACAGCAATAGTTACCGGCTGGCTTTTCGTCAATGGTAAAAGTGCCGGATTTGACTTCAAGAGGAAATACCGGTTTACGGATATATGGTTTAAAAAAAATGGCAACTGGAAACTGATAGCAGCCCAGGATTATTTGCTTCCATAATATATTTGTTCTTCCCAAGCCGTGTCTCTACTCAGCTTGTAGCAAAGCAGGACACGGCAACTTTATCACAAAATAATTTCATTACTTTTATAGAAACAATCTAAAATGAGTTATCGTGTAAATGTTGTTTTTAGTAAAGATGAGAATGGATACTATGTTAGCTGTCCCGATTTGCCCGGCTG
>JADGPY010000470.1 GCA_017882205.1 Chitinophagaceae bacterium | reverse complement strand
TCCACTTGTACCTGCACCAATATAAAATAACCTCCCTCCCATTAGCATCTTATCGGTAATCACATGTACCAAAGCCTCTATCTGTGGTATTACCTGTTCAACAGCGAAAGGAACTTTCTTATCCTCCCTGTTGATGCTAGTCAACAATTCTGCTATGTTCATCTTTTCCAAATGATGGTAATCCGAAGACTGTTCAGTGATTCTTTCGAAAGACATTTATGATTATTTTGAAATTAAAATAGCATAATTCAAAGACTATGGTATTTAATAAGTCCCTCTAAGGGATTTTTGATGACATGCCCAAGCTCAAGCTGGTAACTTTTGCAAAGATCCGCCAGAACATCCCGAAATCCATAGGCCACACTTCCCACAAAATGCACTGGCAAAGTCCAACTCTCCCTATATTTATAAACATGATTAAAAAAGAAATCATTCAGTCCATCCTCGATAATGTTTTCTATCATATAATGCCCCCTGTTTTCTGCAAGGAAGATGGCAAACGACGCCATATACCTGTTGGGTAATGGCTGCTTGTACACAGCATTTAGAATTTCATTTGTGTTGGTAACAAACCTGGCATCAAATCTAGACCTAAGGTCTTCATCAAAAGTATTATACAGGTAATATTGTATGACTTTCTTGCCTAAGTATGCTCCACTACCTTCGTCACCCAGGATATAGCCAAGCCCCGGGCTGTTCTTAACTATTTTTTTTCCATTATAATAACAGGAATTTGAACCCGTTCCTAATATGCAGGCTATCCCCTTATTATCGCCGCATAATGATTTGGCAGCCCCCATTAAATCATGGTCCACCTTAATTAATGCTTCCGGAAAAACACGTTTGAGTGCATTTTTAACCATTTTTACATTCTCGGGATTACTGCAGCCTGTACCGTAGTAATAAATTTCATCTATATGCATTTTTTTTATTAGTGGCAGCAATTCGCCTGATATAATACCAGACATTTGTTCACTATTGACGAAATAAGGACTCATTCCTTGTGTGAAGAATATTTTTTTCTTAGTGCCTCTAAGCAGGCACCATTCAGTTTTTGTAGCACCGCTGTCAGCGATCAATTTTACAAGTGGCATCTTATTCTCGTCTTATTTGATGAAATTCGCAAATTATTGTCAATTAAAAATAGTCTAATTAAGGTTACATGCACAACAAAAAACTTCAGGTCTGGCTTCCTTTGCTTTTTAGTATAGTAATGATCGCAGGGATGGTTATTGGATTTAGGATCAAATCAAATATGCCCGGTAAAAGTTTATTTTATTCAGAGAAAAGGGCACCTGTTGAGGAAGTATTAGATCTCATCCAAAGTAAATATGTGGACGATGTGAACCTGGATTCAATAAGTAGTAAGTCAATTGAAACTATTCTTGGAAAACTTGACCCGCATTCAATTTATTTACCTGCGTCGCAATTACAGGAAGTAAAAGAAGATCTTCAAGGCAGGTTCTATGGGATCGGAGTTGAATTCAATCTTTTTAGTGATACCATTAATATAGTGAATGTGATAAAAAATGGTCCATCAGATAAAGCAGGCCTGGAAGTAGGCGACAAATTCATTAAAGTTGGAGATTCTGTTGTTGCAGGGGTTCATATTACCCCTGGTAAAATAAAAAAATTATTACGTGGTGATGGCGGAACAAAGGTTGACATCACCATTTTAAGATCAGACGCCCAAAAACACGTCACAGTTATTCGAGGTATGATACCCTTGTACAGCCTCGATGCCGCTTATATGATCAATGACAGTACTGGATTTATACGGTTGAATAAATTCTCGGAAACCACTTACCGTGAATTTATGAAAGCTACAGAAGATCTCCAGAAACTTGGGATGAAAAATATGATATTGGACCTTCGGGATAATGGAGGTGGGATACTAACCGAGGCAACAGAAATTGCAGATGAATTTCTGGAAGACGATAAACTTATCACCTACACCGAAGGAAAGCATACCGCCAGGAAAGAATATTATTGCAAAAGAGAGGGCATTTTTGAAAAAGGGAAGGTAGTTGTACTGGCAAATGAAAATACAGCCTCAGCCAGCGAAGTGCTTATTGGAGCTTTACAGGATTGGGACAGGGCAACTATTATTGGCAGAAGAACATTCGGCAAAGGTCTTGTGCAGGAACAGTTTGAATTATCAGATGGTTCGGGATTGAGACTTACCGTTGCCAGGTATTATACCCCCCTTGGCCGTAGTATTCAAAAATCCTATCAAGGTGGAGAGGAAGATTATCATAATGAAGTAATGAACCGATTTCATGAGGGTGAACTTTTGCATGGAGATTCCATAAAACATACGAATGCCATTGCATATAAAACCAAATCCGGAAAAATAGTCTATAACGGCGGTGGAATTACACCCGATATTTTTGTCGGCCTGGATACTGCCGGATTTAATAAACAACTTTCAGCTGTATATTTTAAAGGAACCATCAACGATTTCGTTTATAGAAACTACCTGGATAACAAGAGCAAATTTGTAACATACACCAACCCGGCTGATTTTCAGAAAAAATATTCAATTGATCCCGCCACATGGGCCAGTCTGACCAATTATGCCAAACGGGATTCGATCGATTTAAGTTCTCTTACTTCTCTTGAGAGGGCTGAACTTGCAAAGCAGATCAAAATATTGACTGCAAGACAGATCTGGCAAAATGAAGGCCTTTACGAAGTGAGCAATGCAGAAGATGCGACGGTAAATAAAGCTTTAGAGGTTATCAGCCGCTAGCGACCGGGGCGCTCCCAGCGACCTGAGCGCTAATGCTATAGGAGGCTGTTAGCATCTCGGTCCTTTAGCGCTCAGGTCGCTGGAAGCGCCCCGGTCGCCCTACCATATCTTAATCCGCAAAGAATCCGCCTTATACATCTTATCACCCTCTTTCACATCAAAAGCCTTATAAAACGGAGTAAAATTCATCAGAGGGGCATTCACCCTATACACCGCCGGTGAATGTGGATCAGTATTAATCTGGCTGCGCAAAGACTCATCCTTGATTTTGTCTCTCCAACTTTGAGCAAAGGATATGAAGAAACGCTGATCTGGTGTAAATCCATCGATCTTATCATTGCCTTGACCCTCTTTAGTCATCTTGAATGCATCATAGGCAATGTTGATCCCACCAAGATCTGCAATGTTTTCGCCCTGGGTCAGTTCTCCATTGATATGTACTGTATCCAGGATGGTAAACGAATTAAACTGGTCAACTACAGTTTTAGTAAGGTGCTTGAATTTTATACTGTCCTCTTTAGACCACCAGTTCTTTAAATTACCATTCTTATCATACTGTGCCCCCTGGTCATCAAATCCATGAGTCATTTCATGACCTATAGCCATCCCGATTCCTCCATAATTGATGGCGTCATCAGCCGATAAATCAAAGAATGGAAACTGCAATATCCCGGCGGGAAAAACGATCTCGTTAAAACTTGGATTATAATAGGCATTGATGGTTGGAGGTGTCATCCCCCATTCCATTCTATCCACCGGTTTGCCCAGTTTGTTTAGATCAAATTCGTATTGGTTTTTGCGGGCAGAGCGTACATTCTCAAAGTATTTATTTTTATCTATCACCACCTTGCTATAATCCCTCCATTTATCAGGATAGCCTATCTTTTTTAAGAACGCATATAATTTTTCTTTTGCTACAGCTTTTGTATTGTCCGACATCCAGTCAAGTTTGCTTATCCTTATATCAAAGGCTTTCTGAAGGTTATTTACAAGTTCCAGCATTCTTTTCTTAGCATCCCCGGTAAAATATTTTTTTACATATAATTGCCCAAAAGCCTCACCAAGGTTTGCATCGGTTACTGCCACCATTCTTTTCCAACGTGGCTTCATTTCCTGTTGACCGTATAATGCTTTATTTACATAATCGAAGTTTGCTTTCACAAACTCATTACTTAAAGACTTTGAAGCATTACTTAGCGTATGAAAAGATAGATAGGCTTTCCAGGTATCCATCTTTACAATCGTGAACAATTCATTCAATTTAGTATAAAAGCCTGGCTGACCAATGTCTACTGAATCTGACTTTACCCCTAGTGTACTTAACAAATCTTTCCAATCAGTAGCCGGCATATTCTTATCCAGCTCACTTACTGATGTAAGGTTGTAATTGATTTGAGGATTTCTTAATTCAACATTGGTACGATGACTTCCAGCCATCTGTTTTTCAAGGTCATAGATCATCTGCATTTTCCTGGCGGCAGTTGAAGGATCATCGCCAGTTAATGTGAAAAGCTTTTGTATATATGCCTTATAAGCATTTACAACTTTCTGATTTGCTGAATCAGTCTTGAAATAATAATCTCTGTCTGGTAAGCCGAGGCCGCCCTGGTAATAACCAGCCCTATTTATTGAGCTGTTTTTTTGATCAGCCCCAATTGCCTGACGAAACAACATTGGATTACCCACCCTATTCTCTTCAGCAATAAATTGCATCATACTCTTAACATCTGTTAATGTATTTATCTTTTGTAATTCAGGTTTAACAGGATCGTACCCACGACTGTCAATGGTTGTAGAATCCATCCCGGATGTATAGAGATCACCCACTTTTTGTTCCAGGCTTCCAGTGGCACTGGAGCTTTTGGCCAGGTCTTCAAGAATCGCTTTCTGATTAGCCTGCGCATTATTATAGAGATCAAGAAAAACACCAATACCCGATTCAGTAGAAGGAATAACAGCATTCTTCATCCAGTTCCCATTCACATACTTGTAAAAGTTATCACCAGGTTTAACGGTAGTATCCATGTTCTCGATGGCGATAAATTTTCTTTCAGTTGAAGATTTTTCTTTACAAGAAAAAACAAATAGAGAAATCAGGCCTGCATAAGCAATTGTAGAAGATAAAAGTTTCATCTATGTTAGTTTTTTGATTTTGGATTCAATATAGACCATTATTTTAGAATAAGCTGGAAGATAAATCCACCATCTGAACTTTATATACCTTTGCGCAAAAATTTTATATGTGGCTAGAGAATATCTTAGAAACTATTGGCAATACTCCCTTAATAAAGCTGAACAGGATCACAAAAGATCTTCCCTGTACTGTATTGGCGAAGGTTGAATATTTTAATCCGGGCAACTCTATCAAGGATCGGATGGCATTAAAAATGGTTGAAGTAGCGGAGAAAGAAGGAAAGCTAAAGCCCGGGGGAATTATCATTGAAGGTACATCTGGAAACACAGGTATGGGACTTGCCCTTGCCGCATGCGTAAAAGAATATAAATGCATTTTTGTCACTACTGATAAGCAATCCAAAGAGAAAGCAGATATCCTTAAAGCCGTAGGCGCTGAAGTCATTGTTTGCCCTACGAATGTAGAACCGGATGATCCTCGTTCGTACTATTCTGTTGCTGCAAGGTTGGCAAAGGAGATACCAAATTCATATCATATGAACCAGTATGATAATCCTGCCAACCGGTTAGCTCACTATGAAAGCACAGGACCGGAAATTTGGGAGCAAACTGATGGAAAGATCACCCACTTTGTTGTTGCAACTGGTACGGGTGGTACTATAACTGGTGCAGCAAAATATTTAAAAGAAAAAAATCCAAATATAAAAGTCTGGGCTATAGATGTTTATGGATCCTTACTTAAAAAATTTCATGATACAGGTAAAGTGGATAAGAATGAGGTGCATCCCTATATCACCGAAGGGATTGGTGAAGATTTTGTTCCTGAAAATTATGATATGAGCCTGATAGATAGATTTGAACAGGTAACCGATAAAGATGGTGCAGTCATGGCCCGAAGGATTTCGAGGGAAGAAGGCATTTTTGTTGGCTACAGTGCGGGTAGTGCTTTACAGGGTATCCTGCAATTAAAAAATGAATTAAAAAAAGATGATGTTGTGGTGGTCATTTTTTGTGATCATGGCAGTCGCTACGTTGCTAAGGTCTACAATGATCAATGGATGATGGAAAGAGGATTTCTGGATGCAAAAACATTTAAGGACCTTGTTGGTGGTCGCGGAGCCAAAAAGCTGGTTACTATAGATCCCAATCAGACGGTAGCAGAGGCAATAAATCTAATGAGAAAGTATGATATTGAAAATATTCCTGTCAGGAATGAAGAAGGGATAGTTGGATCATTAAGTGAAAGCGGTTTATTTAATAAAATCATTAGTACACCGGAAATCAAAGAACAAAAGGTAAGTTCAGTTATGGAAAAACCATATCCCATAGTTACATTTGAAACTCCTGTTGAAAGACTGAGTAGCCTGATCAATAAAGAAAATGGCGCTGTGATGAGCCGTGATGAGAGTGGAGACTTTCATATTGTCACCAAATACGATATTATCCAGAGTCTTGCAAAATAGACCAAAACGTAAATTTACTTCCCTCCTGTAAGCAATTTTACCCAAATTCTAATTGTTAATTTACCTACCGTTACAGTAAATACTGAATAGGCAAAATAGAGCAATAACGCTCTTGTAAAGCATTGTCTGCCCATATATCTTTGTGTCAGAGGTTGATTGATGTTAGATGAACATTAATCCTGCATATCCAAGATCCATAAAAAACCAAGTATCCAATTATCCAAAAAACCAATAAATTCAGTATCAGTCAACTTCTACTTTTTTTTTGTTTTAAAAAATTCACTTCCACCCAAAAGGTGGAAGTTTTGTTTTCCCGTAAATCTACTTGCCAATGTTTTGCTAATAAAGGAAAGAATACAGTCATTTTACGCATTGGACCGTAAATTCATCAGCAGGAAAATAGAGCATTAATGCTCTTGTGTAGAGATACTCAGGCATTTATCTTTGTACCAGAAGTTGATTGATGTTGAAACAAACATTAATCCTAAAATATCCAGAATCCAATAAAAAACCAAGTATCCATAAATCCAAAAAACCAAATAAATCCAGTATCAGTCAACTTCTACTTTTTTTTAATTCAATCGAAAAATCCAAAATCCAATGACTGACCTTTTCACGATGATGCTCTAATATCCGGCTATGTGAAAAACCAGTAATCCAACATCCAGCAGAAAAACCTAGGCCGTAACGCCGAACCCATGAGAACGCAGACGATATCCTACAGGAAGACCAGGCTGAAACCGAAGTAAATTTTTTATCCGACTTTAGATCGCTCGTTTAAAAATCCGACTTCCCCCAAGATTCAACAGAAACACTGTTGTTTCAAAAAATTGGCTTCTGCAGTGCAAACTGCAGAAGTTTTTTTTTGCCACAAAGACACGAATGCATTCTGTTGTCTATTTTGTATATTTCATGTACGTTTGCAGACATCTTAAAATTTATCTTAATGGCCTCTCAAAAAATAACCGAACTGCTGGGCGATCAGGCTGAATATCTGTTGAATTTTACTCCCAAGATTGATAAATCAACACTAGCCCTGCCATCTCCAAACCATGTTGATGAGATATGGATCAATAGTAATCGAAATAACCGTGTGCTGTTAAGCATGCAAAGCCTGCTTAACCATGGAAGACTTGGTGGAACGGGGCATTGCTCCATCTTCCCGGTGGACCAGGGAATTGAACATAGTGCGGGCGCTTCTTTTGCTCCTAATCCAATTTATTTTGATCCCGGGAATATCATTAAGCTCGCTGTTGAAGGAGGATGCAACGGGGTTGCTTCTACTTATGGCGTTCTGGGAATTATGAGTCGCAAGTATGCACACAAAATCCCTTTCATTGTCAAGATCAATCATAATGAATTTTTAAGCTATCCTAATAAGTTTGATCAAACTATGTTCGGCACCATTAAAAGTGCATGGAACATGGGTGCCGTGGGTGTTGGAGCTACAATTTATTGGGGAAGCCAGGAAAGTACACGTCAATTAAAAGAGGTAGCTGAGGCATTTGAGATAGCCCATGAATTGGGCATGTGCACAATCCTATGGTGTTATCTGCGCAACAATGCATTTAAGGTTGAGGGCATAGATTATTCTACAAGTGCAGACTTGACTGGCCAGGCCAACCATTTGGGTGTAACCCTGCAGGCCGATATCATCAAACAAAAACTTCCCACAAATAATGGAGGCTATAATGCAACAAAACATGGCAAAACCTCTAAGCTCGTTTATGAAAACCTGACTTCTGACCACCCGATAGATCTGTGTCGTTACCAGGTATTGAATTGTTATAGCGGTCGTGTAGGACTTATTAATAGTGGTGGAGAAAGCAAAGGAGCCAGTGATCTGCAGGATGCAGTTACCACAGCAGTCATCAACAAACGCGCAGGCGGTATGGGATTGATTATGGGAAGAAAAGCATTCCAAAAACCATTTAAAGATGGCATAGCATTATTAAATGCCACTCAGGATGTATATTTAGATAGCAGTATTACTGTAGCTTAAGCTCTAAGAGAATGATACAAGATGAAGATTTTGATGCGAATCTTGCCGGTGAAGAAGGCGAAGCTGAGGAAACGAAGAGGCGATGGTTCAGAAGAATTAAAAAAGGTATCACTACTTCAACTAAGGATAAAAAGGAGGCCCCGGATGGTTTGTGGACCAAATGCCCTTCCTGCAAATATACCTGCACTGTTAATGAACTAAGAGAAAATTTATTCGTCTGTCCAAAATGTGAGCATCATCACCGTATCGGCAGCGGTGAATATTTCGAAATATTATTTGATGACAATATATTCGAAGAGCTTTTTGGGAACATCCGTTCAATAGATTTCTTAGGATTTGTAGATCTTAAGCCATATTATCAAAGGCTTGAAGATACCTATGCGAAAACAAACATCCATGATTCATTGACTGTAGCACATGGTAAAATAAATGGATTAGATCTTGTAATTGCCTGCATGGATTTTGAATTCATTGGCGGTAGTCTTGGCAGTGTAATGGGAGAAAAAATCGCGCGTGCATGCGATTATTGTATTGAGCACCAGACCCCATTTATGATCATTAACAAGAGTGGAGGTGCAAGGATGATGGAAAGTGCTTTTTCGCTGATGCAACTGGTCAAAACATCCGGTAAGTTATCCCGGCTTTCAGATGCAAAAATCCCATACTTCTCTCTTTGCACAGACCCAACTTTTGGTGGAACTACTGCATCATTCGCCATGTTAGGAGATATCATCATGGGTGAACCCGGCGCCCTTATAGGTTTTGCAGGACCAAGGGTTATAAAAGAATTTATCAAAAAAGAATTGCCTGAAGGATTCCAGCGAAGTGAATTTTTGCTGGAACATGGCTTTCTTGATTTCATCGTAAATAGAAAGGAATTGAAAGAAAAATTATCCCACTTATTGATCTTGTTTAAAGATTGATTTTTCTCTTCCTTTTATCTGAGATCTCAACCATCAATTTATTATTTCTCTCCAAAAATAGTTCTTGCGTTCTTATACATTGGAAAAATAACTTACCAATTTCTTATTCTCGCCTTTATCCATTAATTTAGTTTCTCTAATTCGGGATGTAGCGCAGCCCGGTAGCGCGCTTCGTTCGGGACGAAGAGGCCGCTGGTTCGAATCCAGTCATCCCGACTTAGCCCTGGGGGTGTAAATCTTGTCATCCCGACTTATTAATTCCTCTAGGTTTTCTTGAAAACAAAATGGGAGGATACATATAATAACTTTAGCCCTGACAAGTCTATGATTCAACTGGGGTACAAATTGTACCCCAGTTGCAGTTCGCTTAGATTGCTTGCCTAACTTTCTTCTCCCAAAGTTATTGATTACATTTGACTATAGTAAATATTCTAAAACAATTAGTGGTGCAAGAAATCATTCAATCAAAAATCGCATTAATGGGAGCTATCTTTCAAAACCGGGATAGGATAAAATCTTATGGGGTTAAGGAATTAGGATTGTTTGGCTCATTTGCAAAAGATATTGGAATAACCGAAACAAGTGATGTCGATTTTTTAGTAGAGTTTGAAGCAGGGAAGAAAAGCTATGATAATTTCATGGACCTTTCCTTTTACCTGGAGGAAATTTTGGGTAGAAAGGTTGAATTGGTAACTCCGCAATCTCTTAGTAAATATTTAGGGCCGCATATCTTAAGACAAGTTGAAAATGTTAGCATCTAATCTCGAACTTCTTCGCCATATCCAGGATGAATGTGATTTTATAATAAAGTACACCACTGGAAAATCAAAAGAAACTGTATTTGAGGATGAAATACTTTGTCGAGCATTAGTGAGAAGTCTTGAAATAATTGGGGAAGCTTCACGAAAATCAGATGAAGAATTTAAATCACTTTATCCCCACGTTGAATGGAAGAAAATGGCAGGAACCCGTGACCGGCTAATCCATGATTATTTTGGCATTGATTACGATATCGTTTGGGATATCATTGAAAACAAACTTCCCGATCTTACTCATTTTATATCTGAGATCATTCAGCAAAATGAATCCCACTAAATTAATTTATACTTTTTTCATTTCGTAGAACTTAGTATTGCTCCACAGGCATATGGTCATTATTTTTCCTTTCTGCAGTGGGGCAAGATCTACAAGCTGTTGATAGTATTCTTCAAAAAGGTTTGGGAACTCGTTACACATATAAGTTTAGTTTTTGGCAGTAGTTAAGATTGAAACGGCTGCAAAGGAATTGGAACTATTTGAAAGAAAGCAGTAAATTATGTGCGTAATTCGGATTATGCGTTCTATGTTAGAATGACATAAATTTGTGATTATCAGAGAAATAATACACGTGCGGGGAGCAAAATATTTAAAATTTTAAGACTATAAAAACTATTTTTGTTATATTAATATCAGTTGTTCCAATTTCCTTTTGTATTGCGCAACAGCGTGGAGGCATTATCTCCAGGGAAGTATCGCCTAAAGCAGGTATTACAAATCTTTACCTTTATCAGCCTCCCAAAAATATATTAATTCCCGATAAGATCCAGGCGATAATAGTCTATCGAAATAATGAAGAGGAATTCAGTAAAACAATCCCCGTAAATAAGGTGGGTAACAACTACGGGTTTTTGTTTGCGGCTCCTGATTCAACAGCTGTATTAATCATTGCTATAATAGAACCAAACAAAAAAATGCCGGATAAGAATAGCTTAATTGCACAAAAGAAAAAAGTGTTTGATAACAATAGTGAATCCGGTTTTATAATACACTTATACGATAAAAACGGTAAGAGATTTCCTTTTGAAAATATTGAATTGGCGGAGTTGCTAACCGGCAGAGCTTTTTATGAACTTCAGTTGAATAAAAAGTCAAATTCAGATCTTCTTAAGATGTACGAAGATGCCTATAGGTTACATCCCGAATTTAAACGTGGGGACACTTATACAAATTATCTCAGCATTTTGTACAAAGAGAAAGGTGATACAGTTAAATCCAAATTATTAGCCTATGCAAATAAAATGAAAAATCAGCAAACGGAAGCAAGTTGGAACAATGCAATAACCCTTTATAACCGGCTGAAAATGGATGAAGAGAAGACTGCTCTCTATGATAAAATTTTGAGCACATTTCCAAACGGGGAGATGGCAAAGCAAGATTATTGGGACAATTATTACAGATCCAAAGACTTTTCTGAACAATCCATATTAACAGCTATGCGCGATTACATAAAAAGGTTTAAAGACAGCTCTGCGTATAGTAAAGATTGCTTTTATAGACAACTTATTTTATTGCTTCTTGATAAAAAAGAATTGGATAAAGTTGCAAAATATGAACAATTAATAACTGATGAGATGAGCCTTGCTTATAGCTATGATTACGCTTCATGGAAGTTATCGGGTAAGAAATTAGACAATCCAGGAACTGATTTACAATTTGCAAGATTAATTTCAAGACAGTCATTGGCTTATATCACGGAGATAATGAAGAAACCAGATCCAAATTATGGCCTTAATAATTTTCAGGATGCAAAAAACAGGTTCTTTGATACATATGCGCTCATTTTATATAAGCTCGGCCAGTATGATTCTGCTTTCTATTACCAGGATGCAATCGCTAAGCAAGGAATTGAATTGGATGATGGTGGTTTAGAACGTTATGCTGCTTATGCAGAAAAAGTAAAAGGTAATGAGTTTGCCAAACACTTTATTGAAGTACATTTATTGACTGGAATGAAATCAACTGTAATGATTCAGCAATTACAGT